>JANXLV010000044.1 GCA_025355005.1 Myxococcales bacterium
CCCAAGGACGTGCAGGCGCTCGCCGCGCTGGGCAAGCAGTTCGGCGTGCCCATGCGCCTTGCTGAGGCCACCCACATCGCGAACGAGGAGCAGGCCGCGTTCATCGTGCAGCTCGTCGAGCGCACGCTTGGCGGCGTCTCCGGCAAGCAGATCGCGCTCTGGGGCCTGGCGTTCAAGCCGGAGACGGACGACATCCGCGAGGCACCGTCGCTCAGGCTGACGGCGGCCCTCCTTGATAAGGGCGCACAGGTCATCGGGCACGACCCCGAGGCCGGCCTGAACTATGTCGCCGCCGTCGGCGCGCGCGCCAAGGTGGTCGACCGCGACTATGACGCCCTCGATGGTGCGCACGCGCTCGTGGTTCTCACGGAGTGGCGCAGCTACCGCGCGCCCAACTTTGCAGAGATGAAGCGCCGCATGGCGAGCGGGCCCAACGGTCAGCCGGCGGTCATCGTCGACGCGCGCAACATCTGGCGTCCGCAGGACGTGACCCGCGCGGGCCTCCGCTACCAGGGCGTGGGCGTGACGCAAGGAGTGCCGCGGGTGGCCGACCGCCCGTCGCAGCGCTGACATGGCGCGTGTCGTCCTCACCGGTGGCGTGGGCTTCATCGGGTTCCACGTGGCAAGGGCGCTGCTCGGACGCGGCGACGACGTCGTGATCGTAGATGACTTCTCGGCGGCTCCATACCCCACTGCGATGAAGGAGCGAAACGACCGCGACCTGCACCACGAGTTCGGCAACAAGCTCCACACCGTCCGCGCGTGCATCACCGACGCCGCCGCGCTGAAGAGCGTATTTTCCGGCGCGAGCGGCGTGATTCACCTCGCGGGGATCGCGGGCGTGCGCCCCAGCTTCGACGACCCCACACGATACGCACGCGTCAATGTGGAGGGCACCGCCAGCGTGTTCGAGCTCGCGCTCGCCGCGGGCATCACGCGCGTGGTGTCTGCGTCCAGCTCCTCGGTGTACGGCAACGCGACCCCTCTCCCGGCGCTGGAGTCCGCGCCCGCCATCAGTCCCGAGTCGCCGTACGCCGCATCCAAGCGCGGCGCTGAGCTCGTGCTCTCCGCGCTCTCGCTCAAGGCAAAGCACGTCGCGTGCACGGGCCTCCGCTTCTTCACGGTCTATGGTCCGCGGCAGCGACCGGAGATGGCCATCACGCTCTTCGCGCGGAAGATCATCGCGGGTGAGCCCATCACCATGTTCGGCGACGGCTCCATGAAGCGGGATTTCACGCACGTGGACGACATCACGCGCGGCGTGCTCGCCGCATACGACCACGACGCCCCTGGCTTCCGCGTCTACAACCTGGGCTCGGGCGCGCCCATCACCCTCGCCGATCTGATCGTGGCGCTTGGTCGCGCCGTGGGCCGCGAGCCAAACGTCGTGCGCGCGCCAGTCCCGCTCGGCGACGTGGACGCGACCTTTGCCGACATCGCGAAGGCGAGCCGCGAGCTTTCGTGGACCCCACGTGTGAAGCTCGAGGCGGGCCTCACGACCGTCGCCGAGTGGGTCCGAGAAAACCCCTAGCTGCGCTCTTCGGCTACTCCACGAATCTGGTGCCGAGGAACGCGACGTAGACGCCGGGATTCTCGTCGAAGAAGCGCATCAGGTCCGGGCGCTCCACGAAGAAGAGCGAGCCCGCACGGGAGACGCGCGCGCGGCTGATCGCCGGCTTGTCGTTCGCGATCGCGTCGATGTCCGCGACCCAGTGGCCCTCCGTGAGCCGCCGCGGCGGGCGCAGCTCCTCCTCGAGCAACACCTCCGCATCCGTGCCGACGAGGTACGCGCGGCGCGGGACCTCGCCGTCCGCCCAGAGCACCGCGTTCGCCTGCGCGTGCTCCATCTGGATGTACGACTGCAGGTGGTTCCTCTGACCTGCGGACAGGCGCGACAGGAGCGAGTTGCGATCGAACACGCCCAGAATGCCCTCGTCGCGCACCTTGGCCAGGCGTGAGAGCCGCTCCGCGATGTCCGTTCCGCGCAGGAGCGCGAGGAAGTCGTTGCGGTCGATCGATATGAGGTCCACGTCCGTCTTCGCGATGGCATCCGCGGAGCGCGGCTGGTTCAGGATGAGCGCCGTCTCGCCGAAGTAGTCGCCGGCCCGATACGTCTTCAGCGTGTGGCCGTCGCGCACGATCGACACGAGGCCGTTCACGAGGATGTAGAAGCTGTCTCCGCGTGTCCCCTGCGAGACGATCTTCTCGCCCGCGGGCAGCGAGAAGCGCTGCGCCATCTGGAGCAACGAGCGCGCGCGCGTGATCGGCAGCTTCGCGAGGAAGTCCACCATCGACACGGCCTCGAGCAGGGAGATGGCGTCCGCGAACTCCGGGGTCTGCGGCGTGTCGATGACGAGCGTGTGCTCGAGACCAACCTTCGCGTGCCGGAGGCCGACGCCTTGCGGGACATCCTTGTCCGCGATGTGAACGAGATGCAGGCGGCTCTTCACGTCCTCGGGCAACGCGGCGAGCGCGGTGGCGGGCGTGTGCAGCGGCGGAATGCCGGCCTCGTGGAGGTACGCGGAGTGGTGCCCGCGGAACGCCGACAGGTCCTCGTAGCGGCCCTTCTTGATCACGCCAGCGTCGTACATCTCCTTGATGCGCGTGGGCTCGTACAGCGTGTCGCCGGAGATCGCGATGCTCCTGCCGCCGTAGAAGGCCTCGACGCCGATCGCAGGGATGGAGTGCAGCGTGTAGCGGAACCAGAGCTCACCACCGCGAACGTCGAGCGGTGCGCCGATCCGCGCGGGATGGAACGCGAACGTGGAGCGAAGGAAGCCCTCGTCGAGACCGGAGAGCGCCGCGTACTTCCGGAGGAACGAGCCCAGGATGAACGGCGTCGTGTAGAGCGACACCTGCGCTTCCTCGAGGATCTTCTGGAACGTGCCTGCGTCGTGGTCGGCGTGACAGTGCGTGAGGATGACGCCGTCGATCATCTTGGGCGCCACGCCGCGCTCGGCCAGGTAGTTCGTGGCGTCGGTCGGAGGATCGACGAGGATCGCGCGGCCGCCCATCCACAGGAGGAAGCCCGTGGTCTTGCCCTGCGGATCGAAGCCGTGGCTCGCGCCGAGGACCGTGACGCCGAACTCCGGCGCCCGCCACGGAGTGCCGCGCGAGTCGGGGGCATCGGCGGACTCGGGCATCGTTGCTCGTGGAGGCAGGTGCATGTTCCGCGGCACGCGCGCGATGACAGCGCCGCCGTCCTCGACGACGTACATGTCCTCCGAGAACTTCACGACGACGGAGTCGCCGACCTTCACGGGCACCTTGCCGTCCTCGAAGGATGCGAACTCGACGAGCTCGTCCACCTCGAGTCGCCCCTTGCCCGGCTGCGAGCGGAAGAACTCGCTCTCTTTTGCGAACGACGGACGGCAGTCCGCGGGGTAGCCATCCGCGAACTCGCTCGGGTGCGGCTCACCGCGCGGACCGAAGAGCGTCTCCTGGAAGATCGCGCGCACGCGGCGCTCGATGCTGCGGTTCTCGATGCCGAGCCGGCACTTCCGCTTCAGCAAGAAGAAGTTGTAGTACGAGGGGAATTCGAACTCGGCGATGGACAGGCCGCGCAGCCGATCGAAGAGCTCCTGCGGGAGCACGTACATCACGGGCACGTCGAGCTTCATGCTCATGACGTCCTTGATGGTCTCCGGCGGAACGCCGAACTGGATCGGGCCCGCGGACGTGCGCACGTAGTAGCCACCGCGCGGCAGCTGCATCAGCGTCGCGGGCGGACCGCCGAGGGAGACCGCCGAGATGCGCGTCGTGTCGCTCACCCGGCGAGTATATAGGGGTTTGAGTCCCTACTTCGCGATTTGAGGCTGGAGGCCTTTTTCCTTCGTGACGGATCTGCCGGTGCGCATCTGGCCTGCGATCACGACCCAACCGTTGAAGGTCGCCCATGAACGGAAGCGCTTGAAGGTGGTGAGCCACTGCATGGCCTTGGGGCCGTCTGCTGCGGGGCGAAGCTGCGTGGCCTTTGCGTGGTCCTGCGCGGCCTGGAACGCCGAAGCGATCTTCTCCTGCACCGCAAAAGGACTGCAACGCTCGCGCGCGATCTTCGAAGCTGCGCGACCGATGCGCGCGCGCTCCTGCGGGGAATCGAGCAGGTTGAGCACCGCGCGACCGAACGCGCCGTCCGCCTCGCGCTCGGACTCGTTGTCGGAGCCGGGTGAGAGGAGGACGCCGTTCACGCCGTCCTTGATCTGCGAGGTGACGCCCATGCCGTCGGCGAAGGCGACCGTAGGAGTACCGCACCAGAGCGCCTCGCCCATCACGTTGCCGTAGGTCTCGCTGAGAGACGTGTGCACGAACAGATCTGCGTACGCGTAGTAGTCCGCCATCGCGGTGAACGGGACCTCACCTACGAAGTACACGCGCGAGTCGACGCGCTCTTCCTTGGCGACGCGCTTGTAGAACTCGAGATCGGGTCCGTCGCCGACGAACGTGAGCGTCGCGTGGCGATCGAACGGCGCGATGTGCCGGGCGAAGAGGCGGATCAGGCGGTGCTGCGCCTTCTCGCGCGTGAGACGACCCGCGCAGACGAGGCGCGCGCCACGCCATGCCTCGGAGCCCGCGGAGAGGTGCGTGTACGGATCCTCGCCCAGCGGGCGATCGAACAGCGCCGGCTGCACCGAGCGCGGGATGACATGAATGGGCGCCGTGACGCCGCGCTCACGCCAGTACGTGCGGAGCCCTTCGGACAGCACGACGAGCGCGTCGCTGTTGTTGTAGATCGACGCGAAGAGGCGCTCGAACGGACGACGGAACGCGAAGTTCATCCCGACATGCACGGCCTCGACCTTGGACAGCTTCTCGGGGAGGAGCACGTCGTAGGTGGCGGCGAGGTGCGTCGTGTTCACGCAGATGAGGGGGATGCCCTTCATCTGGCGGAGCCACACGCCGAACTCCATGAGGAGGGACGTGGTCTGCGCGAAGCAGATATCGAAGTGCCAGCGGTCCGGGTCGAAGACCCACGAGGCCAGCGGCATGGGGACGTTCACGCCGGGATAGGCTCGAATCGGGATGCTCGGAAGCTCTACCGTACCGGGCGCCAGCTCATCAGGTGTGGCGGTCGGGTCATGGGGTCCGATCACTGTGACTTCGTGACCACACCGACGCAATTCTTGATACAGAAAGCGTGTCTGGAATGCTGCACCGTTCGCGTAGGGGATCCGGGTGAAGTCGCTGAGCAACGCCACACGAAGGGGCCGGCCATGGCGGGCGGCGAGGGCCGCGAACGGGCTGGTCGCCGGGTCGAGCGCGGGGTGGCCATGCGGCACATTCTTCCCTGAAAACGCGGACCTGGGCGCTTGCGCGGGTGCCTCCTGCGCGAGATCATTAGCCGCACGACCAAGGCTTCCAGGACTAGGAGCGCGGGTGTGAAGCTGGTCGACGTGACCGAATTCTATTCCGAAAGGGGTGGCGGGGTTCGAAGCCATCTCACACTCAAAGGACACTTTTTGTGCCAGCTAGGAAACGAGCACGTGGTGCTCGCTCCGGGGGGCCGTGATTCTTCTGAAGACGCTTCTGAAGACACTCGGGGAGCCCAGGTGGGGGCGCGTGTAGCACACCCCGGTGGGCGTGCACGCGTGGTCCGGATCAAGGGTCCGGCGATGCCGTACGATCCCAGCTATCACCTGCTCTACCGGGTGGACAAAATCGTGAAGCAAGTACGGGAGCTCCACCCGGATGTGCTGGAGATCCATTCGCCTTACGCCGCCGCAGTGGGTGCCCTGGCGTGCCCCAGGTCGTCCTTCGGGATCCGGACGATGCAGTGGCATTCGGACTTCATCGACACGTACGCTGGGACCCTCGCCGACCAGCGCGCCCCCCGCGCCCTGCTGGTCGCTGCGGAGGTCGCCAAGGCGCCGCTCTGGGCCTGGGTGCGGCGCATCGGGAGGGGCTGCGATGCAGTCCTGACGGCGTCGCGTTGGCAACAGGAGAAGCTTTCCCGACAGGGCGTGCCCCGCGTGCGGCTCCTGCCGTTCGGAGTGGACAAGGACGTCTTCAGACCGGAGGCGGGGTCGGAGATCTGCAAGCATGAGCTGCTCGGCGAAGCTTCCGGGTTCGATACCCTGATCGTCGGCGTCGGGCGGTTCGCGATCGAGAAGCGTTGGGATGTCGTGCTCGCCGGCATGAAGCGGTTCACGGACCGGAGGGGCTCATCCGCGGCGACCGCCAAGCTCGTGCTGTTCGGAGATGGGCCGGAGCGCGCAAAGCTCGAGGCGATCGCGGCCGGCCGGCGCGACATCGCGATCCTCGGCTTCGAGAAGGATCGGGCAACCCTCGCATCGGCACTGGCGAGCGCGGACCTCCTGGTCCATGGCTGCCCGTACGAGACGTTCGGCATCGGCGTCTCGGAGGCGCTGTGCACGGGGCTGCCGGCCGTCGTGCCCGATCAAGGCGGGGCGGCGGAGCTCGTCGAGGATGGCTGCGGCGCCCACTACGCGACGGGCGACGTGGACGCGCTGGCGAGCGCGATGGAGCGCGTGCTGTCGCGCGATCGCGAGGAGCTCCGGCGCGGCGCGCTGGAACGCGCACGGACCATCCCCACCGTGCGCGGCGAGTTCGAGGCGAGACTCGCGCTCTACGAGGAGCTCCTCAAGAACCGGCAGGACCGGTGATAGGCTCCACGCCGTGAGCTATCGCGACAACGCCCTCTTCTGCCCGAGCTGCAATGCCCCGATGGAAGAGCGCAGCACAGCCGAGGCCCTCATCGACGTCTGCACGCAGTGCGGCGGCATCTATCTGGACTGGTTCGACGGAGAGCCACACCTTGCGCTCGCCGGCTGGGCACCGAGCGCGCGCGCGCCGAACCCGGTGCAGCGCCTGTCGGGACACTGCCCGAAATGCGGCGGAGGCTTCGAGGGTGAGGAGCTCCTCGGCACGGGCTCGATCGTCTTCCGTTGCACCGGCTGCGCGGGATTCTTCGCCACGGAGGCCGCCGCGAAGATGATTGCAGGATACACGGAACCCCTGCCAAGCCAGGTGCCGTCATTCTTCGCGCAGCTGGTGGAGCTGTTGCGAGACACGTTCAAGAAGTAGGATACCCAGGCGCATGGCTGTCCACGTCTCCATCCACGACGTCTCTCCCCTCTGGGAGCGCGAGGTCGATGTCGCCCTCGAGATGTGCCACGCCGTGGGCGTGAAGCCCGCGCTCCTGGTCGTCCCGAACTTCCACGGCAAGGCACCGCTGAACGCAGCGCCCGCATATGCCAGGAAGCTGCGCGCTCTTTCGGACGACGGCCACGAGATGATCCTCCACGGCCTCTTCCACAAGTCGCGCCCCGCAGACGCCGAGGTGTCCGGACAAGGACGGCCGCGCGGCCTGCGCTGGCATTACGCGCAGACGGTCGTCTCCGGCGGCGAGGCGGAGTTCTCGGACGTCACGGAAGACGAAGCGGACCTCCGCCTGGACGAGGGCGAGGCGATCCTCGCGACCGCGGGTCTCACGCCCACGGGCTTCATTCCTCCGGCGTGGTCGATGCCTCCGTGGCTCCTGCCGAAGCTCGGGCGGCGCGGCTACACGTTCTGCGAAGATCATCTCTACGCGTACAACCCCGCCGAGGGCACGCGTCAGACCAGCGTCGTCCTCAACTACGCGAGCCGCACGCCGGGCCGTCTGTTCTCGAGCGTCGCGTGGTGTCGCATCGCGAAATACGCGCGCCTCGCCCTGCCCGCGCGCATCGCGATTCACCCGGCGGACATGCGCTTCGCGCTCCTTCGCCACGAAGTGGAGTCCCTCCTCGCGTGGGGTCGCGGCGACTTCACCGAGTCATCACGCGGCCTCTTCTAGGAGCCGCGGTGTTTTGCGCCGACGGCTCCTCGTGCGACTGTGGAGAAGGGAGCGGGCTCCTCGTGCGACTGTGGAGAAGGGAGCGAGAGCGGCTCGTGCGCGATCGGATGTTTTCGGAGAGGACCTCCAGAGTCAGCGGCGCTTCGTTTCGGGCATATCTTCGTACGAGCCGTCCGACGGTAGGCTCGAGACTGTAGGGGCGTCTTCCAAGGACGTGCAGAGCGGCGCTCTGCGCGTTGAGGGCATGTCCTGGTCTTCGATGTCGCGGGGCCCAAGGAAGCTGGTGTGGACGCTCATGGGAGTGAGTACGTCCATCGCATCTGACCGGTTCCACGAAATCCGTCGCGGTCGTTGTCGTTGCCCGCGGCTCAGGTGTGCTTTTGCGTCGGCGGTCACGACGGGGGCGCCGAGGCCCGTGTAGTCTGTTGCCATGTCGAAGCGTGAACAGGCGAAGAAGCGAACGATGCCAGCGGCTCTTGTCGTGCGCGCGAAGGCGGAGGTCGCTGCGAAGCATGCGCGGCTTGCTACGCGTGCGCGCGGACTGCTCGATCTGATCGCCCACCGGAAGTCGGAGATCAGCGAGGCGTTCTACGACATCGGTGAGGCGCTCGCGGAGCTGTCGGATCCCGAGCTCATCAAGGCGCTTGGTCGCAAGACGTTCCGGGAGGTGTGCAAGAAGGACTGCAAGCTCTCGGGCACGCTGGCGGAGGGGCTCGTGCGCGTGGTCACGACGATGACACGCGACGAAGCGCTCGCTGCCGGTGGACAGACGAAGGCGATCGCCCTTGCCGCGCTGGCGCACGCGACGCCGGAGACGGATACGCCCGCGGGGCTCGGAAGAAACCGCGCGTTCGCGCTGCCCGGCGGCAAGAAGGTGAACCTCGCGAAGGCGTCCGCGCGAGAGGTGGAGAATGCGGCCGTGGTCGTCCGGCGTGCGCTGGCGGCGAAGGGTGAGAGGGCCGGCAAGAAGCCGCGTGGGCGCACGACCACCGCGGACGAGCGCTCGCTGGCCGCGCTGCTCGAGAAGACGCTCCACGCGCTTGGCCTGCACGGCGCGAAGGTCACGGCCGTGGCCACGAAGCCCGGACAGGGCGGCGACCTGCGGTTCGAGCACATCCCATGCGCGAAGGTGGATCTCCTGAAGAAGGCCATCGGCGCGTGACGGCCACGACCGCGGATCACAGGCGGGTGTGATCCGTGATCACAGGCGGGTGTGATCCGTGATCCTATCTAGCTCGCGGGCTCGTTCGCCGGCTTTTCGCGCTTCACTTTCCACACGTGGAGCAGCGCCGGCAGCACGAAGAGCGCCGTGACGAGCGTCGCGATCTCGCCGCTCATCGCGAGGCGCCCGAATGACTGCAGCGCCTGCTG
>JANXLV010000062.1 GCA_025355005.1 Myxococcales bacterium
CATCACCGGGACGATCGGGTGGATGCCCTCCTTGATCGTGAAGCCCGCCTTCGTCATGCCCTCGCGGAACTGCTTCGCGTTCCTCATCACGCGGTCCCGTAGCTCGGTGCTCTCGCCAAGCAGCGACAGCACGGCGACGGATGCGCCCGCGATCGCCGGCGGGATCGAGTTGGAGAAGAGATACGGACGCGAGCGCTGACGGAGCAGCTCGACGATCTCCTTCTTGCCAGTGGTGAAGCCGCCTGCCGCCCCGCCAAGAGCCTTGCCCAGCGTGGACGTCATCACGTCGATGCGTGATGCGACGCCGCAGTGCTCCGGAGTTCCGCGCCCGGTCTTGCCGATGAAGCCGCTCGCGTGGCTGTCGTCGACCATCACGAGAGCCTGGTATTTCTCAGCTAGATCGCAGATCTGGTCGAGCTTGGCGAGGTAGCCGTCCATCGAGAACACGCCGTCCGTCGCGATCATGCGAAGGCGCTTTCCCTGCGTCGCCTTCAGCATTCCCTCGAGCTCGTTCATGTCGCCGTTCGCGTAGCGGTGGCGCTCGGCCTTGCAGAGACGGATGCCGTCGATGATGGAGGCGTGGTTGAGCGCGTCGGAGATGATCGCGTCCTCCTCGCCCAGCAGCGTCTCGAAGAGCCCGCCGTTCGCGTCGAAGCACGAGCTGTAGAGGATCGTGTCCTCGGTGCCGAAGAACTGGGAGACCTTGCCCTCCAGCTCCTTGTGGAGATCCTGCGTGCCGCAGATGAAGCGCACGGAGCTCATGCCGAAGCCGTGCGTCTTGATCGCGTTCTGCGCGGCGGCGATCACGTCCGGATGCGAGGACAGGCCGAGGTAGTTGTTCGCGCAGAAGTTGAGGACCTTCTGGTTGTCCGCGCCCACGGTGATCTCCGCGGACTGCGGCGTCTTGATGACGCGCTCGCGCTTCCAGAGCCCCTGCGAGTCGATGTCCTTGAGCGTGGCCTCGAAGATGTCTTTCGCGCGTCCATACATGGCGTCGCACCGTACCACCGCTTCAGGTTTGCTGGGGAGTCCGCCAGGCTTAACGCCCGCCCGAGGTGCACCGTTGTTCAGGGCACATGAAACGAGCGCTGCTTCTCTCCCTCTCTCTATTGGCCTGCGGCGGTGGCAGCAGCTCCGATGGTGCCGCGGAAGCTCGTCCAACCTCAAACCCGCGGGTTCGGCATGCGGCGAGCTATCTGGTCGCGCGCGACGCCCGCTTTGCGTCGGTGGAGATCCCCTCCGTGCCGGTGCTCCTCCTTCATCAGATCTGCCCGCTCGCTTGTCCGGCGGAGGTGACGTACGGAATGGCGGCGTCGGAGTTCGACGCGCTCCTCACCAGGCTGGACATGCTCGGATACGAGACGGTCTCGAGCGCGGACTTCGCGGCGTTCCGCAGAGGCAAGCCGGCGGCGTTGCCGTCACGGCCCATCTACATCACGTTCGATGACGGTCGCGAGGACGCCTACGCGGGCGCCACGCCGGCGCTCCAGACCCACCACGCGCGGGCGACGATGTTCGTGATCACGAACAGGCCAGCCGGCGGAGACGCGTTCTTCATGACGTGGCCCGAGGTGGAGCAGGCGTACCAGTCGGGCAACTGGGACATCGAGCTTCACGCGCATGCCGGACACACGACCATACCGACCTCCCCAACGACCACGGACCACTTCTTCGCGTGGCAGGCGTGGAGCGTCGATGGCGGGAGCGAGACGCTGTCGGCATGGCGCGCGCGGACGCAGGCGGACATCGAGATGGGTGAGGCGCAGCTCGCCGCGCACCTTCCTGCGCATGTGACGCACGCATTCGCGGTCCCCTTCGGCGACTACGGGCAACACAACTCCGTCGACCCGGAGATCAAGGCGGAGCTTCGCGAGTATCTCGACGCGAACTACGAAGCGTGGTTCACGCAGCCCTTGGCAGACCCGCCCTTCGCCCGCCCCTCCCCCAGCGGCGAGACGTATCGTTACACCGTCCGCAACACGACCACGGTCGCGACGATCACCGCTTGGCTCGCGGAGCACGCCGCGCCCTGAGCGGCGGAAACGGGCTGCTAAGCCCTCGCCAAGAATGCTACCGTGCGCGCCATGCAACAGCCCGTCGTGCTGGTCACAGGCGCCAACGGAGAGATCGGCCGCGCACTCCTCGAGCGACTACATCGCGAAGGAAAGTACCGCGTCGTCACCGTCGATCTGACGCCGCTCCCCGAGCGCCTCCGCCCGATGTGCCTGGAGACCTATGCCGGCAACATCATGGATCGCTACCTGCTCGATCAGATCGCCGCGCACCACGAGATCGAGGTTGTCTTCCACCTTGCGGCGCTGCTCTCCACACGCGGTGAGCGCGACCCTGAGCTCGCGCATCAGGTCAACGTCGAAGGCACGCTGCACCTCATGCGCGTCGCGCAGAACCAGTCGGGCCGCCTGGGGCGCGCGGTGCGCTTCATCTTCCCGAGCTCGATCGCTGTGTATGGGATGCCCAGCGTCGCCGAGAAGGCGACGGCCGGCCGCGTGCGCGAGGATCTCTACAACCTGCCCATCACCATGTACGGCTGCAACAAGCTGTACTGCGAGCAGCTCGGTCGCTACTTCGCGCACCACTACCGTCAGCTCGGCGCGCTCGCGGGCGCGGCGCGGCTCGACTTCCGCTCCATTCGCTTCCCCGGCCTCATCTCCGCGGAGACCGTGCCCACTGGCGGCACCAGCGACTTCGGTCCGGAGATGCTCCATGCGGCCGCGCAGAAGCACCCGTACACGTGCTTCGTCGGGCCCGACGCAAAGATCCCATTCATGACGATGCCCGACGCCGTGCGCGCGCTCCTCATGTTGCTCGAGGCCGACCCGAAGAAGCTCACGACGACGATCTACAACATCGGCGCATTCAGCGCGTCCGCCAGGGAGATCGCCGACCGCGTGAAGGCCGCATTTCCGGGCGCGCAGATCGACTACCAGCCAGATCCAGTCCGCGCGAAGATCGTCGACTCGTGGCCCGAGGACGTGGATGACACGCGCGCGCGCGACGACTGGGGCTGGAAGCCGTCCTACGATTTTGCGCGCGCCTTCGACGAGTACCTGGTCCCGGGAATTGCGAATCGCTACCGCGCTGGCAGAACAAGCTGATGCGTCTTCAGGAAGTCCCACGTGGTCCTCGCGAAGAGGTCCGTGGGCTTCCACAGCATGTGACCAACGTGGTCCATCGTGACGAACTCCACGACGCTGCCGTCCTTGCAGTGCGGAAATCGCAGCACGTGAGACTCGTCACCGTCCACGGCAGCATCCAGATCGAGTGAGCCCACGTCCACGCCCGTGGGGTCGCAGCCCATGAGGCCCGCCCACATCGCCGCGATCTTCGGCGCGCTCGGAAACGTGCCCTTCGGGTGATGACCGCCGAGCGGCGGCACGGGGCCACCTGCGTACGGGACCAGACCATCGCGTGTACCATGCATGTGTCTGACGGACACGGCACGAGACGGCGCGCACTTCGTCTGATCCTCGAACCCGGGCCCCGCGATGCTCACCACTGCAGCGAACATGTCGGGCGCGTCGCACGCGAGCCGCATCGCCATCCCACCGCCGTTCGAATGACCGACCGCATACACGCGCGTGCGGTCAACGCCCACAGCGCGATCGAGCTCCTCGACCAGACCGCGGATGTACGCGACGTCGTCGATCTTGCGGTCCTCGAAGTTGCAGCACGTGTCGGTAGCGTTCCAGAAGTGATTCGGCGATCGGTCGTACGTCCCATCGGGCGCGGCGATGATGAAGTGCTCCGCATCGGCGACGGGATGCAGACCCATGATGTGATCCTGCGCGGGGCCATCCGCGCCGTAGCCATGAAGCTCGATCACGAGCGGCAGCTTCTCGCCCGGCTTCCGGCCCTGCGGAAGATAGAGGAGGCGAAGAGGACGATTGCCACCGAGAGAGCCCGCGTCGCCAGAGAAGGTGGAGGTCGAGGGCGAGGGGAAGGGGAAGGGGGACCCCGAGGCTGAGGGACAGGAAAGGGGGAGAGTCGAGGTCGGGGTCGTGGTCGTGGTCGGGGTCGAGGTCGAGGTCGAGGTCGTCGGTGTCGCCGTCGCCGTCGGTGTCGCCGTCGCCGTCGGTGTCGCTCCGTCCTTGCTGCATGCGAACAGCGCTCCGCCACCGATGACGATGACTCCTAGCGCGCGGGCGTATTGCATGGTCACAGCGAGTTCGTAAGGGTCTCCGTCGCCTTCTTCATATCGTCTTCTTCGGCGGTCGGCGGCGGCGGCGCGCCCGCGGGCTTCGCGCCCTTGCCCGGCTTGGCGGCCTTCGCAGGCGCCGG
>JANXLV010000109.1 GCA_025355005.1 Myxococcales bacterium
GACCGCCTTTGCCGTGCGACCGAGTGAAGGGACTGACCGTCAGCGGCTTTCTTGCAACGGGCCACTATCGGAAGTGGTCAACACCGCGTCGGAAAAGGTGACCAGCCCAAAATGGGCTAGACCTTGGCTATATCCACGCAGCCTGAGCCGTGATGCGTTCGATGCTGGCGGGTTCTTTCCTTCCGCCCTCGTTCACACGAAAGGAGCGGCGCGATGACAACAGAGCACGGCGGCGATCTTGGGCTCGACTCGGCGATGCTCGCGGTGGCGCGTTCACCGGCTGGCGCGGTATCGTTGTGGCGATGGGCGCGCGCTTCAGAAGGATCTTCGCAGTCACGGCGTTCCTCATCCTCGCCGCGCCTGGATGTTCGTCGACGAGTGGTCCGTCGAACTCATGCAACCTGGGGTGCAGCGCGAAGGAGTTTTGCTGCAACCGAGCCCAGGTTCTGGACAGCCGCCTGCCAGACGGTGGGCCGCGTCCAATCCCAGCGGGCGGCTACGAACCAGGGCAAGTCGTTCCAGCATGCCTGCACTCCGTCGTCGTTGGCGGCTCCGCGGGTTCGGCGCTTCCAAACGAACAGCCCGCCGCCTGCACCGATCCACTCTAGGCGCGGCTCGACCGCGACGCGGAGGCGCGCTTGAAAGCGGCCGTTCCGTTGACCGTTGCCGTGACGCTCGCGTTCACCTTTGGGTGCGGTGCCCCCGCCGAACACCTTGGGGAGCAAGAGGACTCCATCTTGGCCGGGTCGAAGGCCACCGCAACGGAGGCGGCGGCCGTGCTTCGATACCTCGGGGGGAGCAGCGCGGTGGTCGAGGTCCCTGGTTCGCCCTCGATTCCCTCCTCCTGTACTGCGTCGCTGATCGCTCCTCGGTTGGCTGTCCTCGCGGCGCACTGCTTCGGCAACGCACCGGTCTTGTTGCAAGGTGACGTTGCTTGCTCCCCGCGCGACGCCAACGGCAACGTGATGTTCGGCGGCGGCTGCGGCCACCTCACGGCGACGGACTCCAACGGCATCGTGTTGGACGCGGTTGATATCGCCGAGGTCTACGTGACAACACCCACGCCATCCACAGGTACAGGTGGCTCGAGCATCGTCCACGACGATGTTGCTCTCGCCATACTTCCGCGCCCGCTGATTCCGAACGGCAAGCAGATTAAACCGATCCCGCCGCTGCTGGATGACGACTTTTGGAAGGGCAGGTCCGCCGACGCATACGGATGGGGCAGAGATGGAAGTGACATCCCGGACATCTCCAACTGCTCCGCGCTCAAGGCCGGTGGTCCCGAGAGCCCATTTCTTCGAACGGCGAACTACGCTCTGAGCGGCACCACTGGCACTGAGGTGAACACGACCGGTGCTTCGCTTGGAGGAACGACACTGTACGAGTCGTTCCGCCTCGACAACCCATTTGATCTGCCTCTGCCGGGAGACAGCGGAGGCCCATTGGTCGCGAACGTGAACGGCACGCGCTACGTGGTCGGAGTTGCCTCCACCGTTCAGTGCTTCAACCCCCCCAACGTGCTCGGGTTCGGCCCCAACTTCTACTGGGCGATGTTGCCACATCCCGACAATGCGTCCTTGACCCGAACCTGGGCCTCGAACCCGGACGGCTCGCTAGCCGGTGCTGACATGGCGCAACCCGATCCTGGTTGCGCGGCGAACCCTCCATCGCCAGATCCGAACGGGCCAGATCCGGATTGCGATTTCATCCCGACGGCCGGACTCGAGGGTGTCGGTCGTCCGGGACTGCGCGACAACTGCCCACTCGATTACAATCCAGGTCAGCTCGACAGCGATGGCGACGGCTTCGGCGATGCCTGCGACACGTGCCCCGCGGCCTTCGACTTGCCCAACGTGGACGGCGATCAATCGAACAGCAACCGGCCAGGCGAGGAGATCGTATCGGGGCCGCGGCCGCGCATCGCGGTTTCCGACTCCGTCGCGACAACGAACGCCAAGATTCAATCGAACAACACCCTCCATCCGGGCGACGCGTGCGACACGAACGCGATCACGATTCCTTCAGGCGGACTGCCGTTCACGGGCTTGACGCCGCTCGAGATGCAGCCCGACGACTCGGCGGAGGTGACCCGCGTGGGTCCCCCAGCATCGAAGGGTGGAGGCGACGTCGTATCCAGACTGTTCCCCGCGGCGCGAGCAAACACGAACTGCGTTGGCGCGAACGGCCGCCCGGTCGCGTGTCCCTCGACGCAGAGCAACGCGCTCATCGACCAAAGCCCATTCGGTGCGGGCCGGTCCTCGCAGTACAACCCAAACGCACAGCAGGGCTTTCGCTACTGCCAGTGCAAACCGTTCGTGCCGATGGACTGCGAGCGCAAGTGCACGCCCGACGGCAGCGTCCCGTTTGACATTGTCGTCGAAAAAGCCGCCGGGACCAACTGGCCCAAGAAGGCGAGCCTTGCGTACAACACCGATGTCACCGACGTCACGGCTGCGAACGCCGCGACTGTCGCGAACGAGATGACAGATGCGGTAGGACTGCCGCCGTCCCCGTCGACCTTCGGCTTCGCGCCTTCACATCAAGCGCGATGGATCTGGTGGGCCGACTTCGCCGCGCCGCCGTTGCCAACGCTCGCGCAACCGAATCGCGGCTTCGCGACCGGGATGATGTGGTGGTTCGTCTCCCAGACGAACGGGCTGCGCACGAGTCGCAGCAGATCGTCGCAGGCTGCCATGCTGAACTCGGTCTTCACCTCATTCGACATCACGGAGTCCGTCGTTCCACCGCCGTTTCCACCAGCTCCAATTGGCGGAGGCGATCAGTTCGTCGGAGGGATGCGCTGCGAGAGCTGCCCCGAGCGGAATCCTCTCACGAGCGTCCACTTCGCCGAGGACCCCGGCGATCCGAGCGAGGTCGTTGTCGTAGGTCGTCCATCGCGTGGTCCCTCCATCGACCTCACCGCACAGTTCGACCCCGCGGCGCTCGGTTTGCTCGCGTCCGTGGGCACCGGCACGCGGATGATCACGGCGTCGGAACCGGCGTCACGACTCGCCGGGACGGACTCTACGCACGTGCTGCTGGGTGACGGCAACCGCATCGTGGGTGCGCTCGCGGCGCGTTCGCGCGGTCTAATCACGCCGTTCCGCCCCGCGGGCCTCATCATCAACCCGAATGCGCGCGGGCCACTTCTCGGGCCGGCTGCGTCGACGACGGCAGCTGCTCCCGGCTCCGTTGGCACCGGCTTCGCGCTGAGCGGGGTCCAGCGTCGCGTCTTCGCGCTTGGCGGCGGCGATGGAAACCTGTGGACGGCGAGCCTCCAGCAAGTTGGCGCGCCGTGGGAAGCGAGACCGCTCCTCTCCGGTCCGTCGCCGACAGACGTGCTCGCGCTCACGGTCGTCGGTCAAGGCGAGCGTCCGATGGTCTACGCTCTTGATCGCCTACCGCCGGCTTGGCGTCACGGACGCAGCACGATTCGCCTGCTGCGCGTCGATCCGCACGGGACCACCGAGATCCTCGCACAGTGGCCCGACCTACCGGCGTTCGGAGGAGGAACGACGTACGGGCTCGCCTCCGACGTGACCGGCGATGGGCTCTTGCTCTCTATGTCTCGACGGAGCGACCATGTGTTCGTGTCGTTCTCGATCCAGGGCCGCCGCATCCGCAATGTCCATGTCGCGCACGCCGCAGAAGCGATCGTCGTACCGCCTCGCGCCGCGCCCGAAGGAATCCTGTGGGGCGCGGCCTCGGGCAACGTCATTGCGTCGCGCAACACGCCGTATTCGAGCTTCCGACCCATTCACCACAACGAGGACCGAGACCGTGATCGCGACGACGACGACGGTAGGGATCTGCGCTCATGCTTCGAGTGAGGCGGGGACAGGCAGTCGTACTCGCGTTGGGCGCTTTCGTGGTCGCGGCTGCGCTCTCGTGCGGTAGCGACCACGGGAGCGGGGCGGCTGACGCCTGCGACGCAGGCGCCTGCGTCGCAGTTGATGGTTCGAATGCCGAGGCGATGACCGCACCTGGTCCGTCGGACGCCGCCGCCGCCCCCATTGACTCCGGAAGCGATGGCGGCGCTCCTCTCGACCTCGCCCATTTCCTGGACGGCTGGGTGCCGTCGTCGTGGGCACCGGGTTGCGGTCTGTATCAGCCCGGTTCCGCGGCCGCGATGGCGGCAGTGCCTCCCGTCGTGTGGGAACCCTGCGAGTCGGGACGTGCTGGCTGTGAGCAGACGGCATATCGCGGAGCGTCCACGATCAGAGAGATAGGAGAAGCGTTTCTGGGGCCGAGTCCGTCTGGTGCCGTGAGGCTCTCGA
This sequence comes from Myxococcales bacterium, assembly GCA_025355005.1. GTDB lineage: Bacteria > Myxococcota_A > Polyangia > Polyangiales > Polyangiaceae > JANXLV01. The sequence continues at coordinate 4,281 of JANXLV010000109.1, forward strand.
TGCTTCGCGAGTACGGGCAGAGCACGGCGGTGGAGGTGATCATCTGGGACTCGGACGTCGGTGTCGTTGGCGCCTGGCGCATGAACGGCGTTGCGTGCGAGCCACAAGTGGGCGACGTCGGGAAGGGCGGGCTCACCTCGCTCTCGCTGTACACGTACACGCCATTTTCGAAGGGGAGCTTCCTGGTCTTTGCCGACCAGTGGTGGCAAGCCGCCGGCCAGCCAGCGGACATGATGGCGCGGACGACGGCCGACTACACTTTCGACGGTGGCACCAACGGGCGGACGGCATTCAACGTCATCAGTACGAGCGCCTCGCTTCTGTCGATGTACTACGGGCCACGCAACAACGTTTTCGTCCTAGACCGCACGACGCAGAGTCAGACACTTGTTGGCTTCCCCGACGGAGGAGCAGCCTTCGTGGAGCGTGGCGCGGTGCTGCACGACGACACGTTCTTCTTCTCCGACGAGAACAGCATCCTTTCGTGGACACGCGGCGGCCCCGGAGTCCAGGTGATGGTCAGCAACGCCTCAGCGGCCGAGCACGACGTCGGAACCGACGGAACTGTGCTGGCGTGGATGGAGTCAGCGGACGCGGACCAGATCCAAGGCGGTGGCTGGAATGGTTCGACGCTGTACACGAGCCCGTACGCAACCATGGGAGCCGGGCTCACACCCACGAAGGTCCGCAAGCTTCCTGGCTGCACCAGTCTGAGCTGCACGATGAGCGTGAACCAAGGATATGCCGTCGTCGGCGACGATTCGGGTCTCGCCTCAGCGCGGACGATCACGCGCCTGAGCGACGGGATGACGTGGTCGCTTACGGCAATCAGCAAGGCGCAGCAGTACAACGAGTCGTGGACGGGAACCGTTCTCTACGCGGGCGGCAAGGTGTGGGTCCAGTGGTCCGACATCCACAGCACGATCGTCGGCTTCCAGCGCATCGACGTAAGCTCCCTTCCGGTTCTTAACTGAGCGCTCGCAGCATCGAGTCACGAGCGTCGAGGCAAGTGCCGGCAATAGCCACCACACCGCGCACGCGCATGGTGGACGCGAACAATACCGTGCGTGCGAAGGCCGCGAACGCACGTCATCGCGAATCTCGCGTTCGCGGGCGACCGACTTCCCCTTCGGATCCTCGAGCGGCCAATCGTCTCGTCGAACGCCCGGCACGACCGGACACTCCTCGCCACAACCCATCGTGACGAGCATCGTCGCCGTGTGCGCGAGATCATCGGTGAGCTTCTGCGGTGTGCGGCCCGCTAGATCGATCCCGACCTCGCGCATGGCTTCAAGCACCTCCGGATGAACGCGCGTCCCAGGCTCGGTTCCCGCGGAGATGGCCCGCGCCTTCGTCGAGTCGCACAACGCGTTGAACCAAGCAGCAGCCATCTGTGAGCGGCCGGCGTTATGCACGCATGCGAAGATCACGACGTCCATCATCGAAGTTCAGGTCGAGGTCGAGGTCGAGGTCGAAGTCGAAGTCGTCGTCGTCGTCGATGTCGTCGTCGATGTCGCCGTCGAGCCCGAAGTCCTCGTCAGCTCACCTTCACCGCTTTGCTGTGCCAGATATTCTTCGCGTACTCCGCGATGCTGCGATCACTCGAGAATGTCCCCATCCTTGCGACATTGATGATCGCCTTCTTGGTCCACGTCTCCTCCTGATCCCACGCGCGCGCCACGTTCCTCTGCGCGTATGCGTACGCCCTGAAATCCGCCAGAACGCAGAACGGATCGTGGTGGCGCAGGTTCTCGAGCAGCGGGTCGAACACGCCGTGCTCGGACCCCGAGAAGTGGCCGTCCTGAATGAGCTGGAGCACGCGAGCGAGCTCCGGATCGCCGTTCGCGTACTCCTCGGGGTGGTACCCGCGCGCCTTGAGCGAGACGACCTCTTCGGTGTGCATGCCGAAGAGGAAGAAGTTGTCTGCGCCGACGGCGTCGCGGATCTCCACGTTCGCGCCGTCCAGTGTGCCGATCGTGAGCGCGCCGTTCAGGGCGAACTTCATGTTGCCGGTTCCCGACGCCTCCAGCCCCGCGGTGGAGATCTGCTCGGAGAGATCCGCCGCCGGATAGATGCGCTGCGCGTTCTTCACGTTGAAGTCCGGGAAGAACACGACGGACAAGTACTTGCGCGCGACGGGATCCGCCGCGATCGCCTGGCCCACGCCGTGGATGAGGCGCACGATCAGCTTGGCCATGCGGTACGCGGGCGCGGCCTTTCCGGCGAACAGGAACGTGCGCGGGACGATGTCCTCGAACTCCCCGCGACGGATGCGATCGTACTGCGAGATGATGTGGAGCGCGGCCAGGTGCTGCCGCTTGTACTCGTGGATACGCTTGCACTGCGCGTCCAGCATCGCCTTGGGATCGATGTGGATCTTCAGCGTCTCGTGCAGGTAGTGCTTCAGCTGCTCCTTGTTCTTGAGCTTCACCTTGCGCCACTTCGCACGGAACTCCGCGTCCTCAGCGAAGGGCTCGAGCGCCTCGAGCTTGTGGTAGTCCTTGATGAACCCGTCGCCGATGGCCTCGGAGATGAGCGACGTGAGGTCCGGGTTCGCGAGCGCAACGAAGCGACGCTGCGTGACGCCGTTCGTGACGTTCGTGAATCGCTTCGGATAGACGCGCGCGAAGTCCGCGAGCACCGTCTCCGTCAGGAGGCGTGAGTGGAGCGCCGCGACGCCGTTCACCGTGTGGCTCGCGACCGTGGCCAGGTTCGCCATGCGCACGGCCTTCTCGCCGCGCTCGTCGATGAGGCTTACGCGCTCGATGAGGCCGTCGTCGTTCGGGAAGTCCTTGCGTACCTGCTCGAGGAAGCGCGCGTTGATCTCGTAGATGATCTCCAGGTGGCGCGGCAGCAGGCTCTGGAACAGCGGCAGCGGCCACGTTTCGAGGGCCTCGGGCATGAGCGTGTGGTTCGTGTACGAGAACGTCTTCTGGACGATGGCCCATGCGTCGTCCCACGCCATGCCGTGCAGGTCGATCAAGAGGCGCATCAGCTCGGGGATGGCGACCGTGGGGTGGGTGTCGTTCAGCTGGATCGCGAACTTGTCCGCGAACTCGGTGATCTTCGTCTTCTGCTCGAGGATGCGGATGCAGTCCTGCAGCGCGCACGACACGAAGAAATATTGCTGCTCCAGGCGGAGCTGCTTGCCTGCGAGGCTGGAGTCGTTCGGGTAGAGGACCTTGGTGATGTTCTCGCTGCGGACCTTGTTCTCGACGGCTCGCCAGTACTCGCCGCCCTGAAACGCATCCAGGTCGAACTCCTCCGACGCAACGGCGGCCCACAGGCGGAGGAAGTTCGCGTTCGTGGTGCGGTAGCCGAGCGCGGGGGTGTCGTATGGGACGCCCTTCACCACGCGGCCCGGAATCCAGCGCACGCGCAGCTTGCCGTGGGCATCGACATGTTGCTCCGTATGACCACCAAGGCCGACGGGGTGCTGCACGTCGTAGCGGCGCACCTCCCACGGGTTGCCGGTGCGCAGCCATGTGTCCGTCTTCTCCACCTGCCATCCGTTGCGGATGTCCTGATCGAAGATGCCGAACTCGTAGCGGATCCCGTGTCCGATCGCCGGGATGTCCAGCGTGGCCAGCGAGTCCATGAAGCACGCCGCGAGGCGCCCGAGGCCGCCATTGCCGAGGCCCGGCTCCTCCTCGTGCTCGATGAGCTCGTCGAGGCTGAGACCCATCTCGTTCAGGGCCTCGCGCACTGCGGGCTCGATGCCCAGGTTCAGGAGGTTGTGACCGAGCTGCGGTCCGAGCAGGTACTCCGCGGACAGATAGATGACCGTGCGGTGCTCGCCTTCGAGGTAGGTACGCGCTGACTTCACCCAGCGCAAGAGCGTGCGGTCACGAACCGCGAACGCGAGCGCCATGAAGTGGTCGTTGCGCGTCGCCACGCCGGGAAACTTGCCGAGGTCGAAGAAGAGCTTGTGCAGGAAATCGCGACGGATCGACGCAGCGTCGTCTCCGAGCGTGATGGCGGTCATGTCGACGTCCTGGGCCTGTCGCGTAGCGTGCATGGCCCGGGAGGGTAAACCAATTTCAGGGGCAGTGGCGCATCAGATCTAGCTCCATGTCGCGCGTGTCGGCGGACTGCGGATGCAGCGCTGCGGCCCGCGCCAGGGCCACGCGTGCGCGGTCACATTGGCCGCGCACCATGAAGCGCTGAGCAGCGCGGCGGCGC
>JANXLV010000131.1 GCA_025355005.1 Myxococcales bacterium
TCCGAAGGCGTGCGCGTTCGAAGACGCGTGATACGCTGAATTCGTGCGCACCTCCCTGAGCGTCATCGCTCTCGCCTTCGCGCCATGTCTGCTGCTGCTCGGGTGCGGCGGTACGCAGCTTGGCGAGGACGGCGAGAACGGCTCTGCAGGCGTGAGCTCCGGCCCGACGCATGGGTCCGGGCCCTCGGGCCCAGCGGAGCGACCATCGTACGAGCGGCCGCCGAATCCGCGGAGCGACGTCTTCCCTGCCCCGCACGGGCCGATCCCGCCGGTCACGTACCAGGGCGGCAACATCCTCGCGAGCCCAAGGATCGTCACCGTCACGTTCGACGGCGATTCGCTGCGCGGATCACTCGAGGCGTTCGGCGACGTCATCACCACCACCGCGTGGTGGGACGCGGTGGCGAGTGAGTACTGCGACTCGCGCGGCTCGTGCGTCGGTCACGGAAGCGGCGGCTCGTACGGCCGCATCGCAAAGGCGCCTTCGACCTATCTCACGGACTCGTCGCTTGGCGACAGCTCGCTCCAGACCTACGTCGCAGGTCGCATCAAGGACGGGAGCATTCCAGCGCCGGAGACGGACGCGCTGTATCTGATCTACCCGCCGAGCTCGACCATCGTGGACGTGGACGGCGCGACGAGCTGCCAGGACTTCCTCGCGTACCACAGCATGATGCAGGTAACGCCGCCGGGGAGCACCGTGCCCGTGGAGCTCGCCTATGCGGTCATTCCCCGCTGTTCGAGCTCGCTCCACGAACTCACGGTGATCGCGAGCCACGAGATGATCGAGGCCGCGACGGATCCGTACCCGTACACGTCGTTCGGTTCCCGGGATGACGCCTGGGACTTTCTCACGGGCGGCGGCGAGGTCGCAGACCGCTGCATGGTGGGCGCCTCCAGCGGTCAGAACACCTACGAAGAGAGCGGGTATCTGGTGCAGCGCTCATGGAGCAACGCCGCGGCCAAGGCGAGCCACGACCCATGCGTGCCTGCGCCGCCGCGGGTCGTGCAACCGTACTTCAACATGGCCGCCGGCGTGTCCGATCGACTGGCACTCACGCCAGGACAGACGAAGACGCTGGAGCTGATCGCGTTCTCGGACCACCCCGCGCCACCGTTCAACGTCTCCGTCATGGAGGTGGCCGACCTGTTCGGCAGCACCAACATCCTGGACGTGAGCCTCGATCAATCCAGTCTGCAGAACGGCCAGAAGGCGACGCTCACCGTCAAGCTCCACGAAGACGCCGGGCCCTATTCGACGGCGTTCCAGGTGACGTCCACCCTCGGGCAAGTCTCGCACACGTGGTCCTTCACCGTCGCTCCGCAATAGTAGCCTGAACTTCTACTGGACCGATGAAAGCAGCGCCTCGAGCGCCGTGACGTGCTTCCTGTCCTCGGCCGAGAGCTTCTGGAGCGCCGCAGTCGCGGAGATACGGACTGGTGCGGGGACCTTGGCGGCGAGCTCCTTCTCGGCGTTCGTCGCGCGCATCAGCTCCTGCGCATCTTTGAGCCACGTCACGCGGCCGTCGTGTGCGGCGAGCGTCAGCTGTGCGATCACGGCTGCGATGTTGGCCTCGTCAGCGCCGCGCGCTGGGTCCGTGAGCTGCGCGTGGTCGGGACAGCCTAGATCGTGCGCGAAGTTGCCGTTGACCGAGCCCACACGTAGGCCGTCCATCAGGGTCCACAAGGATAGCGGGTCGCCTGTGTTCGTCTCTGCGACGCGCGTGATCGCGCGGATGACGGTGACGGGATCCTTGCTGCGGCACACTGCCCGGCGCGCGCACTTCCACACCAGCTGCCCGTGCGACGACGCAGTCAGGCCCGATGCCAGACGCACCGCGACCTCGTCACGCGTTCCCGCGTTTCGTGCGAGCGCGACGCAGCTCTCGGCGGCGTTGACCATGTCCCCATCGGTGATCTCGACGCTGGAGCCCGACGCTCGGCACGCGAGAAGCAGCTTCACACCAGGCTCCGTGATGCGCGAGTCCAGCGCGCTTGGCATCTTGAGCGCGTTGCCGTCACCACGCGCATTCACGACATCACCCACACGCACGTGCGTCCCCGAAAGCACACGGGTGACGCGAGACACGAGGACCGTCGGATCGCGAAGGCCAGGCCCCGTGGTCCGCTGCTCGAGAATTTCCGCAGAAAAGACGTCCGCGGAAGCATCCTCCACCAGATCGAGCAGGTCTGCGTGGCCGTCCTGGTTGCAGTGAAACGTCGAGGTCGAGGTCGAGGTCGAGGTCGAGGTCGAGGTCGAGGTCGAGGTCGAGGTCGGGGTCGGGGTCGAGGTCGGGGTCGAGGTCGCGCTCGGTCGCGAGCAGGCCGCCAGCGCGACGATGACCCCTAGTAACGCGCGTCTCACGGCTGTACTCGTGCAGTGTGCATTCATCGCATCGTTGCGGTTCGCCCCCTCCGCGAAGCTGGGTATTCTGGTCTCCACGATGATCGAGGTCTCGAACGCTGACCGTATCGTGTTTCCTGCCGTATCGCGGACGAAGGGAGATGTCGTTTCCTACTACGAGCGCATCGCTCCGCGCGCGTTGCCACACGTAGTGAACCGGCCGCTTTCCATCAGGCGCTTTCCAAAAGGTCTGGCGGCGCCCGGTTTTTTTCAGAAGAACGTTCCGGCCCACTATCCGGAGTCCATCGCGCGGCTCGCGGTGCCTCGAAGTCACGCTGCGACCAGGCGCCATCCACGGAAGGACGGAAAGTCGGAGAGCAACGTCACGAACTATCCGGTCGTGAGCCTGGCCGAGCACCTCGCGTACCTCGCCAATCAAGGCGCGATCGAGCTTCATGTCCCGACGTGCCGGGTCGCGTCGTACGTGAATGGAACAGGCGCGCCCGACCGCATCGTGCTCGATCTGGACCCGCCGGCGGGGGAGACGGAGCTCGTGCGAAGCGCCGCATTCCTTGCGCGGGACGCCCTTGCCGCTCTCGGTCTGGGTTCCGTCGCCGTCGCGACCGGCTCGAAGGGCTACCACGTGATCGCACCGCTGATTCCTTCGGCCGACGGCGAGACCGTGTTCCTCGCAGCGCAAAAGCTCTCCGCGTTGCTCGCGCACCATCATCCCGACACGATGACGCTCGCGTTCCGCGTGAACCAGCGCGGTCGCAAGGTCTTCGTGGACTTCTTGCGCAATGCACCGAACGCGACCGTCGTCGCGCCCTTCTCACTGCGTGCTCGTCCACGCGCAACGGTCGCCGTGCCGCTCACGTGGGAAGAGCTCGCCACCACCGCGCCCGACGCCTTCACCATCGACGACGTGGAGCGACTCATGGACCGCGAGGACACCCTCGCAAACGCAGCGACCACACCGGGCGATGCGCTGGCCTTCACCTCCGCAGTGGACGCAGCCTTCGAGCGCGAAGGCCTCGCACTGCAGAAATTCGACCGCTTTCGCTCGTAGCGCTCACATCCCCTGCACGCTGAGGGAGAGGCCCACGCGTCCCAGGCTGAGCATCGGCGTGAGCGTGAATGTATTCTGCACGCTGCTCCGTCCGTCGTGATCCCAGTGGCCCGTCGCGAGGCCGATGCCCATGAGCGCCGCGCCGGCGATCTGCGCGACCCCGTCCACGTAGAGTAGCGTTCGCGTGGTCTCAGAAACGGCGAGCCCGTGCGGATTGATCTGCGAGTCCTTCGGGTGGTCGTCCGCAAAGATGAACGGACCCACCAGCGGGATGAGGAGCGCCGCTGCGCCGAAGTCGCCCGAGCACGTGTAGTCCGGCTTGCCGTTGTCGCACGCAAGACCCGCCGTTCCGACCGCATAGAAGAACGCGGTGCCGGCACGCAGCGACGTGGGGAGTGCGGCTCCGAGCACCGGCGCATACCCCGCGAGCAGCAGCGCCGTGCCCGGCCCGAAGAGCGGCATGAACGGCTTCCACGAGTACTCCGCGCCGTATGAGTCCATCGCGGACGCAGGCGCGCTGTGCACGCAGACGGAGAGGACGAGCGCGACCGCGAGCACCGAGCGGAGCAAAAGCCGCCGCCGCGCATGACCTCGTCGGTGCTTCTTCTGCATGCGCTGTGGGCCGAGCATCGGGGAAACCGCTCCTGTTGGACAAGTTTGCGCCCAGAGAAAGGCCCGGCGCCACCTTTGACCCTTGATAAGGTGCGCCCATGCGTAAGGCGTCCTTCCTCCTTCCCTTGCTCCCGTTCGTGGTCGCTGCGTGTCCGTCCCGCGATGCCACCGTGGACATCCCGATGCCGAAGCCGCTGCCCACGCTGTCGCCGTCGGCGAACCCGCAGGGAACGTCGGATGGTCCCACGGGCCTCTCACCCGAGGAAGAGTCGGCGCTCGACAAGTCCGTCTCGCCTTGCGAAAACTTCTACGGGTACGCGTGCGGCGGGTGGAACAAGGCCGTGCGCATCCCCGACGACGAGGACAAGTGGATGCGCAGCTTCTCCACCATCCGGGAGAAGAACGAGGAGCTCCTGCGCACGGTGCTGGAGTCCTTCTCGCGCGGTGAGCCGGCGCACGCGCTCGGCCGCGAGGTGACGTTCAAGGAGGCGCAGGCCCTGGGCGATTTCTATGCATCATGCATGGATGAGAAGGGCATCGAGGACCGCGGAATGGCGCCGCTCGCCGCACAGCTTCAGGAGATCGACGGCATCAAGGACAAGGTCGGCCTTGCGGACGTGTTGGGCAAGATGCACGCGCGCGGAATGACGCCCGTGTTCGCGGTGGGGCAGCAGCAGGACTTCAAGGACGCCACGAAGGTGATCGGCGCCATCGAGCAGGCGGGCCTCGGCATGCCGGAGCGCGAGTACTACACGAAGACCGACGCCGACTCCGTGAAGCTCCGCGACAAGTACAAGGAGCACGTGCGGCGCATGCTGCTCCTCTCGAACCCGAAGGCGAAGACGCCGATGGTCGACGCGGAGACCGTGCTCAAGATCGAGGGCATGCTCGCCGCGGTCTCCATGAGCCACGAGGACCGCCGCGAGCCGAAGAAGATTTACCACCTGATGACCGCCGACGACGTCGCGAAGGAGCTCCCCGCGTTCGCATGGGATCGCTACCGGAAGGAGCTCGGCGCGCAGCAGCTAACGACGTACAACGTGGCACAGCCTGCGTTCATGAAGACGGCGACCGAGCTGCTCGCCGGCAGGGTGAGCATCCCCGAATGGAAGGTGTATCTGCGCTGGCACCTCGTACGCGCGCTCTCCGCGGCGCTGCCCACGCGCTTCGTGGACGAGGCGTTCCAGTGGCAGCACTCGCTGAAGGGCACGGCCAAGCTCGCGCCACGGTGGAAGCGCTGCGTGCGCGCGGTGGATGGTGAGATGGGAGAGGCGCTGGGTCGCGCGTTCGTGACGTTGACTCTGGGCGAAGAGGGCAAGGCGAAGGTGAAGGAGCTCATCTTCGAGGTGGAGGCCGCGATGGGCACCGAGCTGGACAAGCTCGCGTGGATGGATGGCGACACGAAGGGCCGCGCGCGCGCGAAGCTCTCGCAGATCAAGAACAAGGTTGCATTCCCCGACACCTGGCGCAGCTACGACGGCCTCAAGATCGAGCGTGGGCACCACCTGGAGAATATGCAGGCGGGAGAGTCGTTCGAGATCAAACGGCAGCTCGCGAAGGTGGGCAAGCCGGTGGACCGCGGCGAGTGGCAGATGACGCCGCCACAGGTCAACGCGTACTACGAGGCGTCCTTGAACGAGATGGTGTTCCCCGCCGGAATCTTGCAGGTCCCGTTCTTCGGCGCTGCGCAGAACACGGCGACGAACTTTGGCGCCATCGGCATGGTGATGGGGCACGAGCTCACGCACGGCTTCGACGACAAGGGCCGCAAGTTCGATGGGGACGGGAACCTCACGGACTGGTGGACCCAGAGCGCCGGCTCGGAGTTCGAGAAGCGCGCGTCTTGCGTCGTCGACCAGTACAGCGGCTACAGCGTGCTGGGTGATCCGAAGGCGAAGGTGAACGGGGTCCTCACGGAGGGCGAGAACATCGCGGACCTGGGCGGCGTGAGGCTGGCGTTCGCTGCACTGGAAGCACATCGCGCGGCGCGGCCGGAGCCGCAGATCGGGAGCGTCACGCCAGAGCAGCGCTTCTTCCTGGGCTTCGCGCAGGGCTGGTGCGGCGCGTACAGGCCGGAGGCGATGATGCACCAGATCGCCACCAACACGCACTCGCCGCCCGAGTACCGCGTCAACGGCCCGCTCTCGAACCTGCCCGAGTTCCACAAGGCGTTCGGGTGCACCGACACTGCGAAGATGGTGAAGAAGGATCGCTGCGAGATCTGGTGAGGTCGGCACCGGCGCCACCCAGAAAAAAACTTCCGACGGCGGTGGTGCGCCCACCGCGAAGCCGTTCAAGGTGAACGTGACGTTCGGTGACGCCCCCGCGCCCGGTCACGACGGCGAGATGACGCTTGCATCGGACGACCCGCAGTCCACGCTCCGCGGCCACACCGCGGTCCACGGCTGCCAGCGCTGACTTCAGTTGTCTGCGCAGGGCCCGCGGTCCACGTAGGCTTCGGGGATGTGGATGATCGCTCCGGGCACTCGCTCGTAGAGACGCCACTCACGCGCCGCGCCGATGAGCCTCCACGTTGGGCCGGGCGCGGCCGCGTCGAAGGGCCGGCGCTCGCCGCGCGTCAGCACGTAGTCGTACGCGGGCCCGTCCGTGGTGTTCCGGAAGAGGCACGGCGCGTAGTCCCAGAAGACGATCTTCTTCGCAGGCGGCGCGTGCTCCGGCCGGTAGCGCACGGGCCAGTGCGGCAGCTCCGAGAAGCTGAACGACGCGATGCCGCCATAGCGCGCGCGGTAGTAAGCGCCCACGTGCAGAAACGGAGGGATCTGCGTGTAGGCCGAGTTCGGATCGAACGCGAGCATGAGCATCCGCTTGCCGTGCGGGAGCTTCTTCAACATCAGATCGATGTACGCGGCCTCGTCGCGCTCAAATGCGCGCATCTGCATCGCGCTGAACACGCTGGTGGAGAGCGCGGCACCTGCGACGATCCACGCGGCGAGCTCCTTCTGGAGCCCCGTGCAGCGTCGCGCGAGCGCCACCGCGAACAGCCCCACGAACGGCGCCATGCGCAGATCCAGGATGAACGCGAAGCCCACCTGCGTTGGAAAGAAGAAATAGAAGCCCGCGCCCACGAGAAGGAGCGCGCGAGCGAGCCATAGCCGCAGACGCGCATCACCAGAGCCCGACGGCAGTCCCTTCGAGATCGGCACCAGCGTGACGGCAAGACCAACCCACGCGGCGATCGCGAAGACGTCGTCCCACTGACTCCGCCAGAAGTCGTGCATCCACCCCGGGAGGATGCGCAGGAGCAGGAGCTTTGGATAGAAGCGAACGATGCCCGCGTGGCGCCCCTGCGATGCATCGGGGTGTGTGACCGTGCTCGTTGCCACGAAGACGATCGCCGCGACGATCACTGGGATCAGCCACGCATGAGCGCGCGCCACCCGCAGGCCGCGCGCGACGAGCCGTTCCTTCGTGCGCCCTTTCCGGAGCTCGAACGCGACAGCGAAGAGGAGCACGCCAGCAGCGAAGACCACGAACGACGACAGGTGAAGATAAAAGATGCATAGTGCAACGAACCCCAGCAGCATGCCGCGCCTGCGCGTGGGCGCGGACGCCTGCGTGAGCGCGAGCGCGAGCCCGAACACGCACACCGGGATCGACGCGACGAAGTTGAGCAGGCCCTCGGCGAGCGCGCGGTTCCAGAAGAGCGGAACGCCCAGGAGCGCGAGCCGCTCGTCATGCCCCGCGGCGCGGAGGAGCGCGCGCAGCGAGTAAGGGAACGCGACCGCAGTCAGGAAAAGCAGCACCAGGTTCGCGCGCTCGGCGCCACCCAGCGGCACCGCGAGGACCGCACCGACCACGTGGTACAGCCAGTACTGCGTGCGAAACGCGCCCTCCACCGTGAAGAGCTCCTGCGAGCGAAACTCGGGATCCCAGTAGTGGCGCAGCGTCGCGATGACGGCCACGTGCTCCGGCAGATCGGAGAAGGGCAAGTGACGTGCGAAGTAGAGCGGCACGCCGCCGGCAACCGCGACGACGCGAAAGATCCACGCCCACGCGCTCCGCGTTCTCGACGACGCCTTCTTGTCTTCGCTCAAGCTACTGCGCTGGTAGCACGGTCTCGGGCGTCGTGCCGGGGTCCAGGATGCAGCTCTCTCCGTTCGTGTCGAGCCGGCAGCGATTCACGTTGTGGACCCCCGTGCACGCGATCTTGCCGAGCGCGGGTACGGTCACCCAGTGGGCGTTGCCCTGGCAGCCCGCGGCGCTCGTTTGGCCATAGCCGTACTGGGTGCCGTAGTCGGAGAAGTACGGATCCGAGAAGCTGGTGAGCGTGCTGTCGTCGATGGCCGGGTAATTCGGGTACGACGAGTACGGGACGAACGTCTCCGAACCGCCGCGGCTGCTTGTGGAGTAGAACCCGCCGCGCGACGCACACTCCGTGTCGCTGTCGAGATACGCGCACGTGGTGTTCGCCTCGAGACAGAGCGTCGTCTTCGGGTCCACCTCCGCGCAGCGCGTGTTCCCGCTGCAGGCCTTCACGTCCGAGCACGTGTCGCGACACGCGCCGTTGAACCCACGCTGGTCTGCGGCGCAATGAAGGTCCGACGCCGAGCTGCCGGTGTTGTCGGTCGTGATGCCGAAGCACGCGCCGAGGCACGCCGCCGCCAGCACCACCGCACCACCCATGATCCTGTAGCCGAGCGAGGAGGTCATGCCGGCCGTGCGAGCAAGTGTCACGCCACGTTCGCACCTGCGCATGCGGAGCTTATTTTTACGGCATTTCGTGAGATGTCGCGGGCGAATGCACAACTCCACCATGACACGACTGTCGCGGACGGTGAGGCGCCGTGTGCCGCCTGGCGGGGATGACGTGGCCGGGGGGCTCGGATAGTCTCGGCATCTCCGATGCCCCTCGAAAGAATCGCGCTGCACCAGACACGACTCCGCACGCCCGGCCTGGGCCTGGATGGAAAGGGCGTGGCGCTCGGCGGGAAGGGGCTCGTGCTCCTGCCCTCGATCGATCGCCTCGTCGCATGGCTCTCGGTCTACACGCGCGAGCACTCGCTCGAGGACATCATGCCCTCGCTCGAGATCAAGCTGGTTCGCAGCAAGCTAGGCACGCGCGAGATCACGCTCGCAGTCGCAGCAGAGTCGAGCGACCGCATGGACCGCATCGCGGAGACCGCGCGCCTCGTCGGCGGCTTCACCTTCACGGGCACGAGCCGCCACTTCGTGCAGTACCGCGACGCGTCCGCGCCGTTCGGCTACGACGCGCAGGAGCTGCTCTCCACGGATGCCGCGCTCGTCGTCTACAACGACAAGTTCACGCAGGCCTACGAGTCCGACAAGGACATCGACCTACGCGCGCTCCTCCTTCGTCTCATGCCGCACGTGGATCCTTCCACCATCGGCGAAGGCGGGCCCCGCTACATCGTCGCGGAGCAGGGCCTGGGCCCCGCGCTCATCCACTACCTCGTTCGCTCGCGCGTGGACGGTGAGGTGGCAGTGGGGGAGTGGCCGCCCGAGAGCGCCTTTGACGAAGGTCCTGTACGGCGCTACATCGTGAAGCTGCCAGACCTGATTCCGCGCATGCGTCCGCTGATGGCGACCACGCCAGGCATCACGTCGTTCCTGCCCGCCGGCCCCGGCGTGGCGGTGGAGATGGGGTATCGCCATCCGGTCGCGCTGCGTGCGTGCCCCGTCTTCGATCCGAATGGCCTGGTGCTCATTCGCGGTAAGGGCGTGGAGCCATGGGCGCTCACACGCGCGCCGCAGATGGGTGACCTGCGCGCATTCGCACGCGTGGAGCTACGCTCACTGGACGATCGCGACGCAGCGGTTGCCACGTCCACGCTGAAGCCCGACATGGTGCGCGTGCCGCTGCGCGTGGTCCCGAGCATGAACGCGTTCCGCAACGTGACCGCGTCGTGGCTGCTCCCGCGCGAGATCCCGCTGCTCCGCAAGCTGGCCTATGCGCTGCCGCGCAAGACGATCGAGAGCACCCAGATCTCCGTCACGAAGCAAGGCGCATTCCTTCGCTGCCCCTCCGGCATCGAGGCGATCCCGCTTGGCACCTTCTATGTGGAGATCCACCCGGGCCTCTACATCCCCGCCGGTTACGATTTCATCCCAGCGGTCGCGCCGGAGGTCCTGCATCGCGCGCTGGGCGCCGTGAGCGGCACGGTGCTCTTCATCGACTCGCTCGCGCGCGCATCGTCCGTGGACGACAACACGTTCTCCCCGCTCGAGAACATGCTGCTCGAGGCGGGCGCGTGGGAGCCCATCGTCGGTCAGCGCATCGACCTCGCGCTCGAGGAGCGTCCGCTCGATCTCAAGCTCGAGGGTCTTGGCGCGTTTCCGCTCGGCGGCGCAGACCTTCCGCCGCCAGCACCACCGCAGCTACCGCAGGGCCTTCCCCATATCGATGCGCCGCAGCTCCCGCCCAAGCAGGACGGCTGACGCGTGGCCAAAAGGGATATCGGGGCGGTGATGGAGGGCCTCTTCACGGGCTTCCTCGGTCCGCTCGTCGTCGGCGGGAAGATGCAGCCCGGACGACCCATCGGCGGGAAGCTCGCGCTCCTGATGGAGAGGGAGCGTCCGCTCGTCGACATCGATCTTGTGGCCCACATGGCGCTCGCGCGTGTGCGCCTTGCGCGGCGACTGGCACCGGTGGACAGGTTCGAGGCACCAGAGGCACAGGAGTGGGCGCTCGCCGCTGTCCTCCACGACATCGTGCAGTCTACGCATCCGGGGTTCAACGCCACGTTCCGGCGCAAGCTGCCGAACAAGCTGCTCGACATCTGCGAGGCCACGCTGGACCAGCTCCCCGGCCCACACAACGTGGGCGCGGCCCTCTCACGACACACCTTGTTTTCAAGGCTATTTCAGATCACGCGCACCGACATCGATCTGAAGTGGTGGACGGGGTCTGCGCACTTCAAGGGTGAGGACGTACCCACACGCCTCAAGGCCTGGCCGGAGATCCGGCGCGTGCTCGAGGATCACCACCCGCGGCCGCTCATGACGCTGCCAGACTCGGGAAGCTCCGTGGACGCTTCGAAGTTCGCGACGATGGTGCAGCTGTTCCTGCGGAAGACGCCGCTCACCGATCTGATCACGGCGGCGCGCCCGCAGCCGCTCTTCTGGTGGACGCCCGAGACACTGTCTCTCGTCTCCACGCGCGCGGGGCGGACGTTGGTGCTGCGGGCGTTGCGCGCGGCGCCGTCGCGGCGGTCGACTGATGCGGCGCTCGGCCGCGCCACGCGCAATCTGGTGCTGGGCCGCGCATACAAGGCGCTTGGCGTGGCGGCGGATTTTCTGGGCGAGAAATCGCTGTCGGAGGCGGAGGAGCAGATCGCGCAGGAGGCGAACGAGCTCGCCGCCGACACGGATCAGGACAGCGCGTTCACGCAGGCAGTGGGAGCGCTCGTGGCCCGGCGGTACATCGGCATGCATGGCGAAAACTTCGGCGACGTGGAGCGCATGCGGCTCCTGTCCGTGCTGAATCCGCTGGCCACCTCCACGTCCGCGAAGGCCGTAGAGGCGCTCCTGTCCCCGTAACACATGCGCCGGATCCTGCTGCCTCGAGTCGCGTTCCACCTCCTCACACTCCTCGCACTGGTGCTGGTGGGCCGTGTGGCGAGCGCCAACGCCGCTGCGAACTTCTATCGCCAGGCGGACAGCGCGGGCGCGCTGGTGCTGGATGGTCAGGGCGAAGGGCTGCGCGTTCAGCACGAGCTGCTCGATCTCACCTGCCGCGAGGACTACGCGCATTTCGGCGCGTGCACGTTCGCCACCACGTACGACCTGGTGAATGACACGGACGACGCGATCAGCGCGCGCGGCGCGTTCTATGGCGTGGACGCTGGCGACACCGCGAAGGTGACGCTCGACGGGCAGCCGCTGCCAGAGCTCCGTGATCAGGAGGCCCGCATCGCAATAGATGCAACCTACAAGCAAAACCTGGAGCGCGCGCTGATGGAGGACGGGCCGCGACACAGCGAAGGGCGCAAGGTCGCCACGTTCGAGCTCACGCTGCCACCGCGCGGTCACGGCGCGCTGGTATTCGCGGGGATCCTGCACGCGGTCGCGAAGGACTGGGAGGCCAACGGATACCAGGCGAGCGGCCTGCAGACGCGCCACATCTACTTCGTGAAGGAGAACGGCAAGACCACCGCGCACTACCGCTATCTGGTCTATCCGATCCGAGCGTGGCGCGGGGATCCGGAGATCGAGGTGCGCATCCACCTGGGCTCGTCGCTCGACTTCTACGGCGGCGTGCATTCGAGTGAGAGCCCGTTGGCGCCGTCGCCGGGGCAGCGGGCGGTGCCGTGGAGCACGGATGACGCGGGCGTGCAGCACGCAAAGTTCAAGGCGTCAGAGGTGTCGGTACTGGACTTCACGGTGGAGCTCCCGAGCCCGCGGCTCATCCCGGGCGGGCCGACGGTCGGGATCGGAGGACGGCTGGACCGACCCGAGCTGCGGCTGCGCGCGGGCATGGAGGCGTCGATCCTCTCACCCAGCTTCATCGAGGGCCTGCACTTCGAGACCGATGCGTCGAAGCAGTGGACGCTGGTGCCATCGGTCGACGCCGCGACACCGGACATCTTCATCATCATCCCGTCAGCGGCGGTGGGAGCAGGCGTGCCGATCCGGGTGGAGTCCGGACAACCCGTGCGCGTGGGAGGGAGAGCGCAAATCACGCTACATTTCCCCCTGATCGGCGTGATCTTTCCGATCGACTACTACCCGAGCAACAACGTGTGGGACCTCTCCATCATGGGAAGAATATCGCTGTAGATTTGGACCCGCGGTGACAACGACTTCGACTTCGACTTCGACGACGACGACGACTTCGACGACGACGACGACTTCGACGACGACTTCGACGAGGACAAGGACTTCGACCTTTCACCTCGACCTTCGCCTTCACCTTGACCTTCACCTTCACCTCGACCCTTCACCTCGACCCTTCACCTCGACCCTTCACCTCGACCCTTCACCTCGCCCCTCCACCTTCACCTTCACCTCGACCCGACCCCTCACCTCACTTCGTGCGTTGGGGCCTTTGCTCGCGGTCGTTCATGTGGGCCTCCTGACATGCTCGTGGGTGGCACGCGTCCTCGCGTTCGTCAAACCCCGCCGTCAAGACGATTGAGCTCCAGGGCGTCGCCGGGATTTGACG
>JANXLV010000168.1 GCA_025355005.1 Myxococcales bacterium
GCTAGTACCTCGACACAGAGGTAACGATCGATTGCGGTCTCAGGACTGGGATTTCCTCGATGGGTAGGCAGAGTTCAATGCTGCGCGGCTGTCGCGGGACTCTGCGAATCAGTCCGCGTCGCTCGAGCTCGATGACCATGCGATGCACAGATGGCGGCGTGACCTTGAAGTAGGTCTCCATGTCGGCCTCGGCTGGAGCGCGGCGATTGAGCAAGATGTAGCTGTGAATGAAGGCAAGGTACTGCCCCTGCTTCTCAGTGAACCGCGGCTTGGTCATGACGATCGACAAGAAGACGTTCTCATGATCGATAGCTCCTGAAGGAGCCACCATGAACGTAAGGTATCGCATTACACTGACGTCGGACGAGCGGGAGCAACTGTGTGCACTGGTGCAGGGCGGGAAGGGCCGCGTTCGCAGGCTGAAGCGCGCTCAGATCTTGTTGGCCGCGGCAGGCGGTTCGAGCGACGGCACGATCTCCAAGAACGTGGTCGTGGGCACGTCGACGGTGTATCGAACGAAGCGGCGTTTCGCGGAGGAGGGCCTCGAATCCGCGCTGAGCGACGAGCCGCGGCCAGGCGCTGATCGCAAGCTCGCAGCGAAGGAGGAGGCGCTCCTTGTCGCGACGGCGTGCTCGTCGCCACCGGTCGGAAGAGCTCGCTGGACGCTCACGCTACTGGCTGACGAGATGGTGCGGCTCACGAAGCACACCTCGCTATCGACAGAGACGATCCGTCGTCGACTCGAGGAGAATCAGCTGAAGCCGTGGCAGAAGAAGATGTGGTGTATCCCGAAGGTCGATACAGAATTCGTCGCGCGCATGGAGGATGTTCTCGAGCTCTACGCCGAGCAGCCAGACGCGCAGCGTCCAGTCGTCTGCTTCGACGAGACCCCGCGACAGTTGATCGGTGAATCACGTGTGCCCATTGCCGCGAAGCCGGGCAAGCCTGCGCGGGTCGACTACGAGTACGTGCGCAACGGCACGGCGAACGTCTTCATGTTTGTCGACGTGAACCGACCGTGGCGCCACGCGAAGGTCACCGACCGTCGCACGTCGCGGGACTTTGCCGAGTGCATGCGCGATCTCGTCGACGTGCACTACCCGGACGCAGAACGAATTCGAGTCGTCATGGACAACCTCTCCACCCACACGCCAGCGGCCCTCTACGAGACCTTCGAACCCGCCGAAGCCCGTCGCATCATTCGTCGGCTGGAGATCCACTACACGCCCAAGCACGCAAGCTGGCTCAACATGGTGGAGATCGAAATCGGCGTGATGGTGTCGCAGTGCCTCAGCCGCCGAATCCCGACCAAAGCCATCCTCGTCAGGGAGGTCAAGGCGTGGGAGCGGCGCCGCAATCAGGACAAGGCACGTATCAAGTGGCTTTTCACCCTCGAACGAGCACGCGAGAAACTCGGGCGTGCCTATCCGAAGCTCGCGACCGAAACGGCCAAGCGAGCAGCGGCGTGACCACAGTCACATCCTCTGTGTCGAGGTACTAGTCGACGGGTTTCCAGTCTTCTGCTGGCTCTGGTTCTCCTTCGAGTCGCGGGCCGGATTGGGGCATGCGCGCGACGGGGCGTGGGGCTCCCGTCTTCCAGAACTCCACGTGCTCGGCGAGCCCGATCTCGAGCTCCTTCTTGCTCACGCGTCCGTTCTTCGCGGCGATCTCCATGAGCGAGTAGATGTGCTTCATCCAGTACTCGGGCGCCTCGCCCTTGTCCTTCATGTGGAAGTACCGGATGGGCGAAGGCAGCACCGACGAGAGGTAGAGGCACTCCGCGAGCGTGAGCTCCTCCGGCTTGCGACCGAAGAACGCGTCCGCCGCTTTCGTGATGCCGTACACGTCGGGACCGAACTCGATGACGTTCAGATAAAGCTCCATGAGCTCGTCCTTGCTGAAGACCTGCTCGAGGTAGTCCGTGAGGATCAGCTCCTCGAGCTTGCGCGAGATCGACTTCGTGCGCGACAAGAACAGGTTCTTCGTGAGCTGCATGGAGATGGTGCTGGCGCCGCGCACGAACCGCTGCGCCTTCAGGTTCGCGACCAGCGAGTTCCTGAACGCAGGATGATTGAAGCCGTGGTGGCGATAGAAGCCGCCGTCCTCCGTGGTCAGCACGGCCACCGTCATGAACGGCGAGATCTTGTCGATGTCCGTCCACGAGTCCGAACCGGGGCCCGTGGTCTCTTCTGCGATCTTCCCGTCCGGCAGCACCACGTGGTGCGTGAAGGCGTGCGTGAAGCGCTCGCGCGCGAGCTCGCGCGGGACCTCGGTGATGCGGCAGCGATCGGCGATCTGGTAGTCGAGAAGCAGGTCCTCGAGCTTGCGCGTGTCGAACTGGATGCGACCCGACGCAGAGAACGTCCCGGAGAAGCGCGCATTTCGCACGAGCGGCAACAGCGCTGCCGGTGCGGTGTCCACCATCGCCTGGCAGCTGGCGATGGGCACGGTGAACGCCATCGACATGGCCGCGTGATCGGGCTTCTGCTCGACGGTACCGCGGAGCTCCAGCTTGGTCTCGCCGAGGCTCGCCTGCGCGTCGTCGATGCGCAGCAGGCCATCGCTGCCGAGCACGCCACGCGCGGACACTGCCACGTTCAGGTTCTCGATCGTCTCGGGCGTGAGCCGCGGCTGGTTCAGCGCGACCTTCCGCCCTCGCACGTCCACGTCGAACGTCAGGGTGCTGCCGTCATCCGTGAGGACCACGCGGCCCTTTCCTTCGAGCGTTGCCTCGCTCGTGTGCAGCAGGCCGCCCGCGCCTTCCTTGAGGCCGAGCCGCGCGAACGACACCGGCCCGCCAGACAGCGCTATCGTGGTGTCGCCCTGTGTGATCGGTACCTCCGCCTCGATCGACAGCGGAGGAGACTTCTGCGGCGACGCATCCTTCACGTCCGACGAGAACGCGACGCGCACGACGTCGCCTTCGCGCTTCACCGTGAGCGGGCCCGGCCCGAGCGTGACGTCGCCTTCCGCCGTGGCCACCGTGAGCGTGAGCTTCTCGATCGCAAACGCGCTGTCCTTCGGGATGCGCGGCAGCGCCTCCTTGCGAACGAGCGCGAGCTTCGCGCGGAGCGCGCGCGGATCAGGCAGCGGGAAGAGCGGCCCCTCCGTCTTCGTCGAGGTCGATGCCACCACCACCGCGGGCTCGCCCTTCCTCGGCTTCCCACCCTTGCCTGGCTTCGTCGTGGCTGCTTGCGGAGGCGGGAGCGGAGGAGGCGCGGGATCGTCCGTGCCGGCGGCCGCGGCGGTTGCGAGCTCCTTCGGCCGTTGCAGCAGCGACACGTTCACGGAGTCCGCAGACGCGCGTGCCAGGCTTCCTTGCGCGTCCAGCTGCACCTCCACGATGCCCAGCGCGAGCGCAAGCGCGGGGTCGGCGATCGTTGCAGACTGCACGGAAATCGTGGTGCCCGTGCTGTCCTTCTTCACGCGCACACCGTTGGCCTCCGCAGTGGTGCCGGCGTCGGTGGTGAGCTTCACGGTGACGTCCTCGGCCTGGACCTCGAGAGTGCTCGCGGCGGTGGGCGCAGTCGGCGTCGCGTCGTCGTCCTTCTCCTTGCGGAGCGCGCGCAGCTTGTCGCGCAGCTCGGTGGGCTCTCCATGCAGCGTGATCTCACCGCCGCGGACGATGACCGAGCGTGGCGCCAGGCCAGCGGTCAGGGTGACGTCGACCTCCGGCAGTACGACGTCGATGCCGTCCACGCCTTCGGGACGGATGCGCACGTCGCGCAGTCCCACCTTGAAGAACCCAGGGCGTACGCCGCCGACGACGACATCGAGGTGACGTGCGCTCGCTGTCTTCTGGACCCTGGAGCGGACGATGGGTCCGAACGCTAGAGCCCCCCCGCCCACGACGAGGACGAGCAAGCCAAGGGTGATCCATCTCTTCTTCGGAAGCGCCACGGGTCGTCGGGGATGTTAACGCGTAACCTGCAAAAGTGCTTCTTCCCGGCCAGCACGAGGGTCCCGATGTCGGACGAGACGCCTCGCTAGAAGCTGCCGCTGAGCGATAAACCGCGGCTCTCACGCGTGATCGTGGGGGTGACGGTGAGCCCCACCTCCCAGAACTGAAGCATCTCGTGGGAGTTGATGGCGTCGTCGACGATCGCGGCCACGAGGCACCCGATCCCGACTCCGAGGGTGGTGCCTTGATTGCCGGTCGAGTTCCCGCCAGAGCTGGCCTTGTCGATCAGGTAGCCCGTGATCGCGCCAAGACCGGGCCCGGCGATGCGCGAGCCGGCGCCCACCACCACGTTGCCGACGCGCCCGTGATAGAGGTGCACGCTGACGGGGCCGACGAAATACGTCACGGCTGCGGTCGCATAGAGCCCGCCCGCATCGAGTGCGTACGCCAGCGCCGCCTGGAGACCAGCGGCCGCGTCGAAGATCATCGGCTGCCAGCCGTACCAGTGGGGCGTGCGCCGGCTTGCCGGGTCGGGCTCGAACTCCTGGGGAGGCGTGGGCGCAGTCGATGGTGTGGGAGCGGGCGCAGGCGTGGGTACCGGCGCTGGGGACGCGGTCTCTGCAGGTGGCGGCGGCGGTGGCGGCACGGCCGGCTCTGGGGCCTGGGCGCTCGCCGTCGTGGCCCAGCAGGCCGCAGGCAGGACAAGGAGCATAGCCAGAGGGAGGGAGCGTCTCAAGGCGACGAGAGGCTTAGCGCGTCTTTGAGAGGCTGGCACCACCCCTTGGGTGCTCATGAGGTCGAGTGGTTCAACGTGTTGCTCAGTAAAGCGCCGAGAACTGGACACAAACGACCCTGCCCCCGGTCGACCTGGACGCGTGATCAGGCTCATTTTCCCAGGCCGACGGTCGCCCGTTCCGCGAAAAATCGTTGCCAATCGCGACCTGCGGCATTGTCGTATTGAACATTTCGCGGTAAGCGCTCGCTTCCGGTGGCGCGGACCGCGCTCACCCGAGGAGTAGTCATGCTCGGTAGTTTCACCCACGTCGCCGTTCGCCTCGAAGTCGCCATCATCGCGGCTTCCTGCGCATCGCCGGTGATGTCCGCGAGCATGGACCGGGGGAACGCGCGATGACCATGGATATCGGGGGCGAGGCCGGCGATTTCGCGCCGGAGTCAGCCAGCACCACCACGTCCGCGTCCACGACCAGTCCGCGCCTCGAGGCAGTGGCCCCGCGAAGCTACACGCCACGCGCGCCGCGCATCTTGAAGCCCTCTCCCTATCCCGCGATCCTCGGCAAGGGTCTGCTCGCCGCCGCGAAGATGTCCGTGGCCCGCTGGGATCGCGCGCTGGACAACGTCCGCGAGGTCCAGGAGAACACGCTCCTCGACATCACGCGCCACGCACGCAACACGGAGTACGGCCGTCGCCAGGACTTCGCGGGCGTGAAGAGCTACGCGCAGTTCCAGACGCATGTCCCGGTGAACAACTACGACACGTTCTCTCCGTTCATCGAGCGCATGCGCAAGGGCGAGAAGAACCTCATCGTGCCGGAGTTCGTTCGCTACTTCGGCAACTCGTCGGGCAGCTCGCAGGCGGGGCGTCAGAAGTTCCTGCCGATCACGGAGCGACAGATCGCTCACCAGCGCCGCGCCGGCGCGGACACGCTCATGCGCTGGCTCGCGCACACGAACGACGATCAGTTCGTTCGCGGCTTCACGCTCGGACTCTTCCCGCCCACCACCATGCGCGAAGAGGGGCCCGTCCTGATCACGTCGAACCCGGCGCTGATGGTCACGAAGATCCCCGCGTTCACGCGGCCGGTCTACCTGCCCGAGGACGACATCAAGGTCATCTCGAGCTACGAAGAGAAGCTCGACAAGATCGCGGAGCGCTACCTCGACTGGGACGTGCGCGCTGTCGCCGGCACCACGTGCTGGTTCACGCTGCTCTTCGAGAAGGTGATCGCGGCCGCACGCAAGCGCGACCCGGGCATCCGCCACGTGCGCGATGTGTGGCCGAACCTCCGCGTGCTCCTCGGCGGCGGCGTGTCGGCCGATCCGTACATGCCGATCATCCGCAGCCTCGTCGGCCGCAACGACATCACGCTCGTCGATAGCTACAACGCGACCGAAGGCGGCATCTACTCCACGAGCGACTTCGCGACCATCGCGGGAAAGCCCGAGCGCGGCATGCGGATGCTGCCGCACCGCGGAACGTTCTTCGAGTTCGTCGCGCTCGAGGACCGTGACTCGCCTTCTCCGAAGCGCGTCCCTCTCTGGGAGGTCGAGTGCGATCGTTCCTATTCGATCGTTGTCACCACCGTGAGCGGACTCTACGCATACGAGATCGGTGACATCGTGCGCTTCACGTCGAAATCGCCGTTGCGTATCGAGTTCGCGGGGCGTCTTTCGGGCTGTCTCTCGGTCACGCAAGAGCTCACCACCCACGTGGAGATCGAGCGCGCAGTCGCCTACGCAATTGCGAAGTGCCCTTCTCACACGGTGGACTTCGGTGCCTCCGGAGACGTTGGCGCTGGCGGAACCGCAAAATCGCGCTACGCGCTCTGGGTGGAATTCGCAGAAGGTCAGGAGCCCGAGAACATGGAGGCATTCGCCACCGCGTTCGACGAGGGTCTGTGCCAGGAGAACCGCGTGTACCGCGAGCATCGCATCGGCGACGTCGCGATCATGCCTCCGCGCGTCGTGTCTCTCGTGAAAGGTGGCGCACGCCGCTTCATGGACGAAGTGACGCGCGGCAACGTCCAGGGCAAGTTCCCTCGCATCATCGACGATGCACGCAAAGCGAAGCTCGCTGCATACGCGCGCTCGTAGTCTCGGTAGAGAAGTCCCAGTAGTAACGTCCTGTAACAGACAGCCATAGTCAGTAAGAAGAGTGCCACCATGAGCGAACTTGGAGTTGTCATCATCGGGTTGAATGGCGCGGTCGCCTCCACCGTCATCGCGGGTGTGAAGCTGATGGCGCGTGGCCTTGCGCCCCGCATCGGCATGGTCACCGAGCGCACGGATGCGAACATCGC
The DNA here is from genome assembly GCA_025355005.1 of Myxococcales bacterium. Classification (GTDB taxonomy): domain Bacteria; phylum Myxococcota_A; class Polyangia; order Polyangiales; family Polyangiaceae; genus JANXLV01. The sequence continues at coordinate 6,940 of JANXLV010000168.1, forward strand.
GGACGCCATCACCTCGCTGATGGAGTTCGCGCCCCTCGAGAAGCTCGCGTTCGCGGGCTGGGACCTCCGCTTCGGCAACGTGTACGAGGGCGCGGTCCACCACAAGGTGCTCGCGAACGACGTGCTGCAACAGGTCAAGGCGGAGCTCGAGGAGATCAAGCCATGGCCGGCCGTCTTCTCCAAGGCCTACGCCGCCAACGCCGCTGGCGAGAACATCGTCATGGCGAAGGGTCAGCGCGAGGAGATCGAGATCCTCACCAAGAACATCGAGGACTGGAAGAAGGCGCGCGGCATCGACCGCGTCGTCATGGTCAACCTCGCGTCGACCGAGTCCTACCTGCCCGTTGGCGACGCACACAAGTCGCTCGAGGCCTTCGAGAAGGCGCTCGACGCGAACGACCCGTCGATCACCCCGGCGATGCGCTACTTCTACGTCGCGAACCGCCTCGGCATCCCGTACTGCAACTTCGCGCCGAGCCTCACCAACATCCCGGCTCTCCAGGATCACGCGACCAAGAACAAGAACCCGTACGCCGGCATGGACGGCAAGACGGGCCAGACGCTCCTGAAGACGGCCCTCGCGCCGATGCTCCGCGTTCGTCGTCTCCACCTCGAAGGCTGGTACTCCACCAACTTCCTCGGCAACAACGACGGCCTCGTCCTCGACAACCCCGGCTCGAACAAGACCAAGGTGCTCTCCAAGGCCTCGGTGCTCGACTCGATCGTCGGCTACCACGTCGAGAACCACCAGGTTCACATCCACTACTACAAGCCCCGCGGCGACTCGAAAGAGGCCTGGGACAACATCGACATCCTCGGCTTCGCCGGCGTGCCGATGCAGATCAAGGTGAACTTCCTCTGCCAGGACTCGGCCCTCGCGGCGCCGCTCGTCCTCGACCTCGTCCGCCTCCTCGACGTGTCCAAGCGCGTTGGTGAGTACGGCATCCAGCGTCAGCTCTCGATCTTCTTCAAGTCGCCCTACGCGGCCGAAGGCGAGCAGCCGGTGCACGATCTCTTCAAGCAGGAGGAGCTCCTCCTGAAGTGGGCTCGCGAGAAGTCCGCGGCGCTGAAGGCCAAGGGCGGCGCGACCGCCAACGGCCACAAGCACGAGGGCTCCCCGACGTCGCCCGCTAGCCCGAAGACCCTGGACTCGCGCTGATGGCCGAGCCCATCGCGCTCTTCGGTGGCAAGCCGACGCTCGCGAAGGAAGCTCACAAAAAGTGGCCCGACGTCTCGGAAGAGCAACGTCGGGCCATTCTTCGTGTGCTCGATCGCGGTGTATTGTCCGGCTCGAACGCGCCCGAGTGCGTTGCGTTCGAGGAGGAGTTCGCGGACTACGTCGGCGCGAAGCACGCGCTGCTCACGCACTCCGGGACCTCCGCGTTGCACCTGGCGCTTGCCGCCGCGGGCATCTCCGCGGGCGATCACGTCATCGTCCCCGCCTACAGCTTCGTCGCGACGCCGCTCGCGGTGCTGCATGCTGGTGCCATCCCGATCTTCGTCGACGTCGACGAAGCCACTGGCCTCATCGATCCCAAAGAGGTCGAGTCACTGATCACGAAGAAGACGCGGGCGGTCATGCCCGTGCACGTGCATGGCTGCTCGGCGGATCTCGGCGCGCTCCTTCAGATCTCCGCACGTCGTGGAATCATGGTCATCGAGGACGCGGCGCAGGCGCACGGCGCCACGTGGAATGGAAAACCGGTGGGTCCGCTCGGCAAGGCCGGCGGCTTCTCGCTGCAGTCCAGCAAGAACCTCGGTGCAGGCGAAGGCGGCGTGTTCGTCACCAACGACGACGCGATCGCCGAAGAGGCGAACCGTCTCCGCAACTTTGGTCAGAACGTGGCGCTGTCGGATCGCGCGGCGTTCGACGGTGATCGCCCGCTCGATGCGCTGCGCGGAATGGACTCCAGTCGCATCGGCTGGATGTACCGTGGCAACGAGCTCGGCGCCGCGTTCGCGCGCACCGCGCTGGAGAAGCTCCCGGAGCTCACGCGCCTCTGTCGGGAGAACGCGGACTGGCTCTCGAAGGAGCTCGCGAAGCTTCCCGGCGTGCTTCCGCAGCCCACACCGGAGGGCGCGACGTCCGTCCATCACAAGTACCGCGTGCGCCTGGACCCGAAGGCCGCCGGTCTGGACATCGCGCCGAGGACGCTGCGTGATCTCATGATCAAGGCGCTACGCGCCGAGGGGCTCGAGATCGTGCTCTGGCAAGGGGCGCCGCTGCCGGCGCAACCCACGTTCATCACGCGCGAAGGCTTCGGCGGGGGCTTCCCGTGGTCGCTCGATCGCGAGACCGATTTCGGGTCGCTCTACGCGCTCTCGCGCTTCCAGCGCACGCAGCGCCTGCTGGATTCCTCGCTGCTCCTGTTCTCGCAGTCGTGCCCGCTCATCGCGCAGCCCGCGTCGGTCGTGCACGAGTACGCAAAGGCATTCGCGCGCGTGTGGGAGGCGCGGGCGGAGCTCGCTCAGTCCGCGGTTCGCGCAGCGTCCGCCACCAACGGCTCCGGTGAGGCTCGCGCGTAACGTCGCGAGAGTCCATGGCGTGAGCGAGAACGAGCGGGCTGAGCCGAAGAAGAGCGGACCGCTCGCGCGCGCCGGTCGCATTCTGTTGTTCGTGCTCGGGGTCGGGCTCGCGGCGTGGATTATTCGCGGGGTCGGCCTGGCGCGCGTGGGCGCAGTGCTCAGCGACGGCAAGGGTTACGTCCCGCTGATCTTCCTCCTGGAGGTGCTCATCGTCGTGCTCGACGTGATGGCACTGAGATCAATGCTGGGCCCGGCTGCCACACGCGTGGCGACCGCCGTGTGGATCCGCTCGAGCGCGATCGCGTACACGTCCTCCGTGCTGCTGCCCGCAGGTCGAGCCGTGGGCGAGGCGATGCGCGTGCGTGCGCTGGCTCCTGAGCTCGGAGTGCCGCGGGCCACGGCAGCGGCGTCGCGGCTGCAGATCGGCAATCTCTATGCGAACGCTGTCATCTCGCTCGTGATCCTGGCGGACCTGTTCGCCACTGGCGAAGGTGCAGGCCCGCTCACCATCGCGGTCGTTGTGAACACCGTCGCGTGCACACTGCTCGCAAGCTTGCTCCTGGCGCTCGTACGGAGCAAACGCTTCGCCGCGTGGCTGGGGCGGCGCTTCAAGAGCTTCGTGGAGGCTCATACGATCGCGGACGATCTCCCCGCACCCACAGGCGGGGCAGCGCGCGCCGTAGGCTTCTGCAGTCTTGCTCGCGTCGTGCAGACCCTGCAATACGGAGTCGCCGTGAGGTCGGTCGGAGGCGCTGCAACGCTTCACTTCGCCCTCTCCGCGCAGGGCATTCATCTTGTCGGGGCGGCGGCGGGTGACCTCGTGCCGAACCAGATCGGCGTCACGGAGGGCGCGTATCGCGCGTTCGCGCACTCGCTCGGTTTCGACGCAGATCCCGCGCGCGCGCTCGGCATCGCACTTCTCACGCGCATCGCGCAGATCGCCCTTGCGGTGACGTGCCTGGGTATCGCCACCGTCGTCGCCAAGAAGAAGGAACGGCCCGCCGACGCATGAGGAGCCGCACCGTCGCTTTTCTGCTCACGTTCGTGGCCACGTCGCTCGTCACGCCCTGCGCGTTCGCGGAGGAGGGGCGGCGCGTGGTCCGTGTTGCCGCGGCGAGCGAGCTCGACGAGGGCCCGGGCAAGCTGCTGACCGAAAAGATCGAGGAGCTCGACAAACAGCGCTTCGAGGTGGCGGGCTTCCCCATCATCGGAGGAAACACGGACATCGGCGTCCAGGTCGGCGCCGCGGCGACGTTCACGCAGTTCAAGGACGAGGTGAAGCCGTACCTCTGGAACATCGACGCCGTCGCCTCGGCGAGCATGAAGAGCGACTCGAACGGCTTCCGTCTGGTGCAGCAGCAACACGTGCTTCGCCTGGACGCGCCGGACCTCTGGCACGACCGCCTTCGCGTCGACGCGCGCGGCAACTTCCTCCGCACGATCAACGCGGGGTACTTCGGCATCGGCAACAACTCGAGCGCGGACAATCCTCCGGGACAGACCGAGCCGGGGCGTCGCTACCAGTACACGCACCAGGAAGGGCGCCTGCGGACGATCGGGCGCGTGCATACCGGCACCCCCATCGACGTCGGGGTCGGCTTGAATTTACGGTATGTGAGCCCCGAGATCGCAGGCGGCTCCAAGCTGAATGACGACACGAGCGTTGGCGGCGTGGGCGTGATCGGCGCGCGCCCTACATTCCTGAGCACGCTCACGGTCGGCCCGATGTACGACACGCGCGATACGGAGTTCATCACGAAGCAGGGCGTGTTCTACCAGCTGGGCATCGGCGGAACGCTAGGCTCGGCCGAGGACGCTCGGTACGTCCACACGTCAATGGTGCTCGCCCACTACGTGCCCCTCTGGGGTCCGTTCATCTTCGCGAGCCGCTTCGTCACGTCACTCCAGTTCGGCAACGTGCCGTACTACGACATGCAAGAAGGCGGGGCCTTCGAGCTCCAGAACCTCTTCGGCGGCGAGAACGGCGTCCGCGGCGTCCCCGATGGTCGCTACGGCGGCAAGGCCAAGGCGCTCTCGAACACGGAGGTCCGCGCGATCGGTCCGCGGTTCCGCTTCCTGGGTCAGCGGCTGCGTGCCGGCGCTACGACGTTCTTCGACGCGGGCCGCGTGTGGAAGGACTTCAAGCAGGACCCCGTCGCGGACGGCACGAAGCTGGGGCTCAAGTACGGCATCGGCGCGGGCATCTTCATGCAGTGGGGGGAGGCGGCGATCTTCCGTATCGAGGCGGCCTACTCACCGGACGCAGCGTCGACGAACCCGAGCTTCCCCGTCGGCATCTACGTGGGCGACGGCCTGATGTTTTGAGCCCGATTCACGTCGTGGCAGAGGCGAGGACGCGGACCGCGAACGCCACCAGGGCCAGGACGGAGGCGAGGGACGCTAGCGCCGAGAGGCTGATGCCTAGCCAGCGGATGCTACCTGCCACGTAGGCTGCGTCGGGGTGGAGGAGCGTCCGGATCGCGGAGATTGAGACACCCAGGACGATCAGGACGAAAACGGCGGACACGATGGGTGAGATGACGAAGGACGACGCATAGGCGCCAAACACACCGACGAAGCCGAGCACGCTCGACACCATCGCCCGATTGACGACGCGCCGAGTCCCAAGAACGTCGATATCTTCATCCACCCCAAAACCCTCCCGCACTTCCGTCCTTCCCGCACACGGCGCTCTCGAGCGCACAAAAAGCAAAAAGCCCGCTACGCGTTTGCGTGCGGGCTCTTTGGGGAAATAATCCCGGCGGCGTCCTACTCTCCCACACCGTCACCGGTGCAGTACCATCGGCTCCGAAGAGCTTAACTTCCGAGTTCGGGATGGGATCGGGTGTGGCCTCTTCGAAATCACCACCGGAAATTTTGGGTCGGTACAGACGCTTTTTTGTGCGCCTCGTCCAGTTCTGGGTTGGTCCCAGTAGATTGACGAAATTTGCGAGCTGCAGTATCGGGCTCGCGACCCGAATCCTGCGCATGACAATTCAATGTTTGCCTTAGAAATATGATCAAGCCTCACGGCCTATTAGTAGTGGTCAGCTCCGCGACTTACATCGCTTCCACCTCCACCCTATCAACCTTGTAGTCTACAAGGGGCCTTTAGGGACTTGCGTCCGGGATACCTTGTCTTGAGGCCGGCTTCCCGCTTAGATGCTTTCAGCGGTTATCCGTTCCGTACATAGCTACCCGGCTATGCTGCTGGCGCAACAACCGGATCACCAGGGGTACGTC
>JANXLV010000064.1 GCA_025355005.1 Myxococcales bacterium
GCGTCCTTGCGCTTTGGCTCGCGCGAGCTATGCCGTGCGCATGGCGGATTGGCTCGTTTATCAGGAAGGTGGCGCGCATCTCGGACCGTGGCCTGCGGGGGTGATCGCCCAGGGGATTGCGCACGGCCGGCTGCCCGAGGGGATCTTCGTGGCGCTTCCCGGTGGGCCACGATGGCTTCGCGCGATCGACCTGCCTCTGATCGCCCAGTTGGTGAACGCAGTGGCCGCGAAGCCGTTCGCCGACGGCGCGCCTGCAAAGCCCAACATGTCCGCGTTCGCCGCGACCATGAACCTGAACGAGGATGACCTGGAGCTGTCCGACGTGCACCTCACGACCGCTGCCACGCCCGCCGTCTCCAGTATTCCGCCGCCGCTACCGAACGCGCTCCGCAGCACCATGGTGCTCCCGTCGTCGCCGCCGTTACCGCGGAAGAAGGCGTTCGCGGAGACGGTGGTGCTCGCGAACGGGCCGACCTCCGACATGCTTCGCAGGGTGTAGAATACACGCACAGCAGGGCGTCAGTGCTCCTCGAGGCACGCAAGCGAGTCGGCCATGAAGTATGCGGAGACGAGGCCGGCGAGCGTGGAGTCGCCAGCGTCGAAGGAGAGCATGCTCCGCGCGAAGAGCTCCGCGTTGACCATCGTGGGCGCGGAGGGCGTGGAGAACGCGCGGTGTGCATGGCGGACGAAGCCGCGCGCGATGGCGTCCGGGTCCCTGTTGATGAAGTACTGCGCGAGATCGCTCACCGTCTGCACGTTCTGGTACGGCGCAGCGGGGTTGTTCGTGGAGACGCATGCCTTGCGAGACGTGAGCACCGTCGCCAGGAATGCCTTGTCCACGGGTGTGCTCATGCCCATCGGTGCATCGGCGCGGCCGAATGAAGGCCCCATCGCCGCTGCGACGTCGCTCGCATCCGGCGTGCCCGGGTTGCCGAGCGTCGCGGCATCGAACAGGAGACCGCTCGACGAGAACGGGCGGAACAGCACCTGACCCGCGGCGGGTCCGCGCAGATGGCACGACTGACACGCGACGCCATCCTGCAGGATCGCGTAGGTGCCGTTGCCGCATTTCAGGTTCGGGAGCTCGTATCGCTTGTCGGTTGCGTCGATGCAATCCGGCGGAGGAGCCGTGATCGGATCGAGCGCTCCAGCACGCGCGTGAGCGTCGCCGATGAGCGTCATGTACATGCCGGAGAAGCGACGCGTGTTGTTCTCGAGCCTGACGAAGCTCTGCGGAAGCAGCTGCAGGTAGCCCAGCGTGGAGAAGAAGCCGAAGCGCGGCGGGATGAGCGGGCACTCCTTCGTGCCCTGCGTGAGCGAGCAGCCGTAGATCGGCGCAGTGGTCGTGTCTGCCATGACGACGTTCTCGGTGAAGTAACGCGTGTAGGACCAGCCGTCGTAGTGCGCGAACGCGAGCCTGTAGAGCTCGTTCGCTGCGCTGGGAAATGCGACCTCCGCGCCGCCTTCGAGAGGCGCCGTCGTGGGCGATGCCTGCGCGCCCGCGTTTCCGATCGCCGTGGTGAGCTTTGCGAGCCCGCTCGTGAGAAACTCCGTCTTCCACTCTGCGGACAGGCGCTTGACCAGTAGCGCGCGCTGCGCCGTGGTCACCGGTGCCCCGAGGTCGCTCGCGCTCCACGCGGCAAGCTCCGTGGGCGTCGGCGCGCGGTTCAGCGCGGCGCTGGTCAATCGCCGAAGGAACGTCGACAGCGAAGCGGGGAGGTTGCACTGGAACGTGACCGCTGGACGCGGCAACGCGTTGGGCTTGCGGTGATAGAGGACGTCCGCATCCGCGACCGTGAATGGCAGACGACGCTTGAACCAATCCAGCACCGCGATCAGCGCGTTCATCGCATCGGCATCCATGCCACCTTTCGGCATCGGAGCGGGGTAGCCCGCGGCGCTCGTCTCGTATGCCTTCTTTCGCATCAGCTCGTACGCGACGGTGGTGAACTCCGTGGACTCCAACCATTCGAGGCTGATCGTCTTCGGCATGGGCCACGACCCATCCGTCCGGCCAGCCGCGGTCGGCGAATGACAGTTGCCGCAGCGCGACTGCAGCCAACCAATGGCCTGGGCGTCGTCGTAGTAGAGCGGCGCGGGCCCGCTGGGCGGTGCCACCGGCGTGGGGGCCTGCGAAGACGCGCTTGCGGGCACGGGCATCGTCGGTGTGTCGCCGTGCGACGCGGGCGCGCCGAGCAGGTTGCCGTCTGTGGGGTCGCCAAGCGCGTCGCAACCAGCGACGACGAGCGCGAAGCACAGTGTGATCGCATCCAGAGCGAGCTCCCCATCACGGCCTCCCGAAGAGTGGAAGCTGCGCAGCGCGTGCCAGCGAATTTCGCGTCTCTCACGCGTGACAACAGCCGAAAATTCGTGGCCCTGAGCGCGCCGTGGATCGAGGTTCATCCACAGCCTGGTTCCAACATTCCGGTCCAGTCGTACGTCGTGGTACTTCAATGACCGTGAAACGGTGGCCATGTGGGACCCGTCGTTCGGGGGCTCTTGCGATGTTGCTCGTCAGCACGACATCAACAGCGTGGGCATGCCCATGCTCGGAAAGTTCGTGGGCGGCCCACAGCCAATCGCGCACGCGCTCGCCGACGGCACCTTCTCCTTCGAGCGAGTAGGACTGTCCTCCACCGGCGCACAGGCGTGATAGTTTTCACTCGTGAAGGCGCCCTCCGCCGTCCGTGTCGGCGATCTGATCGACGGCAAATACCGCATCGAAGCGCAGATCGGCGCCGGTGCGATGGCGGTCGTCTATTCCGCGCTCCACACGCAGCTCGACGAGCGCGTCGCGCTGAAGTTCCTGGATCCGAAGCTCCACGCGAGCGCGGAGGCGAAGGCCCGGTTCGCGCGGGAGGCGAGGGCGTCGTTCTCGCTACGGAGCGAGCACGTCGCGCGGGTGATGGACGTGGGCGTGACGGCGGGCGGGACGCCATTCATGGTGATGGAGCTGCTCCTCGGAGACACCCTCGAGAAGTACGTGGAGGACAACGGCCAGCTGCCGGTGAGACTTGCGCTCTCGTTCGCCGTGCAGGCCACGCAGGGGGTGGCGGTCGCGCATGCGAGCGGCATCGTTCACCGTGACATCAAGCCCGAGAACCTCTTCGTCACGCCGCGCCCGACCGGCGATCCCCTGATTCGCGTGCTCGACTTCGGCATCTCGAAGGAGCTGCTCGGCGAGCGCGAGGGCTCGCTCACGGGCACGAACGACCTGATCGGCACGCCGCCGTACATGGCGCCCGAACAGTTCGCGCACGCAAAATCCGCAGATCCGCGCGCCGACGTCTGGTCACTCGGGATCTTGCTCTACTGGCTGCTCACCGGGACCACGCCATTCGACGCGCCCACGCCGATGGGCATCATGAGCGCGATCCTCACGCGAAAGCCGACTGGCGCGTCGCTCGTGAACCCAAGCGTGACCCGCGCCATCGACGACGTGATCCTGCGGTGCATCACGCGGGATCGTGCCGGCCGGTTCGACGACGCGACCGCGCTCCTGCGTGCGCTCGAGCCGCACCTCTTGCAAGCGCGCATCGCGGAGGACCGCGAGGAGCCGGCGTCGCGGCCGCCGACCGCGGAGGAGATACAGGCCCTGGAAGACGCACCGACGTATGCCGACTCCCGCCCGCCGGTGACGGCGCGCAGCGGGACGATCGAGGTCCCGGAGGAGTACCCGGTGTCGAGTCGCGACGTGATCTCGGTCGGGCCTGTGTCAGGGAAGACCGCGGTGATGGTGCTGCCGCAGCGTGTGTCCGCGCCGCCACCAGAGATGCCGAGGGCGTCGGCGCCGCCGCACGCACCCACATTCGATCGGACGTATCCCCTCTCGCAGCATGGGGCATTGCAGCTAGCGGCGAACGCGCTCCGAGCATCGGCTCCCCCGCCAGCGCCCACGCCCTCTCATATGCCACGCGACTCGCATATGCCACGCGACTCGCAATGGTCGGACGTGTCGCAGGTGTCGCACGTGTCGCAGGTGTCGCGGGTGTCGATGCAGCCGCCGCAGCTATCGAAGCCGAGCGACGGTGCCCGCGAGCAACGCACCTTGATCCTCACCGCGGCGATCGTGTTCGCTGTGGTCGCGCTCGGTGGGATCGCGACGCTGGCCATCCGCGGGTGCGCGCAGCCGCGTGGTACCGAACCAGTCGGCAAGTGAGGCGCGTCGTCGTCGGTGCTCAGCGGAACGGGAACATGCAGTCGTACTCGAGGCGCGAGAGATAGTCGGTATACGCGTTCGGGCCGCCGATACGTACTGCGTCGTCGACTCCCGCGCGCGCATCGGCATCTCGCGCGAAGCGGTAAGCGTCCGCGGCGCGGACCAGCGAGAAGCTTGCGTCCTGATAGTGCGTCAGCCGAACGTCGAGCTCGGGGGATGCGGTGTCGCGGAGGAGCGCGTGCGGGTGCGTGCGAGCGGCGAGCAGGCCGTCGATCGAGAGCGGGGGGCGCGCGCGGAGCAGCGGATACTCGACCGCTGGAAGATCGTCGGTGACGGGCGCGGCGCTGCTCGCCCATTGCCGGAGCTCTGCGCGGCCGCTGACCAGCGTCGCGAGCATCGCCTCGGGAGAGTCGAAGCCGACGACGTGGAGGTGCGCGGCGACGTCTGGTGATTGCGCGCGGAGACGAGCAAGCTCGAGGTCGATCGCGATGGGCTCGTTGGACGCGAGCAGGACGGCCTCATGGCGCGCCGGGATGAACAGGAACACCTCGCGGAAGACGTCGGTCATGGCGCGCACGAGCATGCGATTCTGCACGTCGGACTGCTCGTCGAGCGGGATCCACTGCGTGAGGAGGCCTCTCGGCGCGAGCCGCGACAAGGCGAGCTCATAGAACTCGCGCGTGTAGAGGCTGACCGTGCCTGCGGTGATGGGCGGCGGAGGCTCGAACGAGATCACGTCGTAGCGATCGTGCGTGGTGAGGAGGTGGTGCCTGCCGTCATCCACGGTCAGGTGCACCTTCGGCGAGAGCTGCACGTCGTGATTCACGTCACGGAAGAGCGGCGCGGAGTCCAGGACGTCGCGGTTCAGATCCACGACAGTGAGCGACGCGAGGTCGGGATACTGGGCGAACGTGCCAGCCGTGGTTCCGGTGCCGAAGCAGACGACCAGCGCGCTGCGCGGAGCGGGATGCGCAAGCATCGGAAGGCTGGCGAGCGTGGTCATGTAACGACGGCCCGTGAGCGCCGTGGTCGCGTACGACATCGAGCCGAAGCGGAGCTGGCGATGATGCCACGGCACCTCCGCGCATCGCTCGGGGCAGGTCACGTTGCTGCCGGGGGCCTTGCACGCGGACTCGTAGGTGTACTCGATGACGGCGAGGAGCCCGTCCCTGCCGTCCACGACGCGGAGGGGCTTGCCCGCGAACATGTCCGTGTAGCGCGAGACGAGCCAGTCCGACGGCAGCATGAAGGCGACGCCCACGAAGACCAGCGTGGCGAGGAGCACCCTGACGCGCTCTCTCCTCGTCGCGCTGGCGTCCATCCGCGCGACGAGCGCCGCTACCGCAAGGCTCAGCGCCGAGAGCGCGAAGAAGCAGCGCTGCGTCCCCAGCCATGGCAAGAGAACGAAGCCCACGCCGAGCGAGCCGAGGATCCCGCCCACGGTGTTGACCGAGTACAAGAGACCGACGTTCGCGCCGACGCGCTCGACCCGACGCGTGGTGAGCTGCACGACGCAGGGGAAGACCACGCCGATGATCGTCGCGGGCACGAGCATCACCAGCGACGCGTGCGCCAGGATCCCGAGCACTCCCGCGCGTTCGAGCGCGAGCTGGAGCGGCTGCGATTGCCCCAGGATCGTCATCGACAGGAGCCCGACGAACGCGAGCAGCAGCTGCGACGACGCGAAGACCAGCAGATCGCGCCCGAGCTTGCCCAGCCACACCGCGTAGACCACCGCGCCCAGCACGAGGCCGAGAAGGAACACCACGAGCAACGCCGAGAACGCGTATGCGGTGGATGGAAGGAAGAGGCCGAGCCCGCGAAACCAGAGCATTTCGTAGGAGATCGAGACAAACCCAGAGACACCGAACGCAAGCACGAGCCATCGGTCCGAGGTCGAGGCCGAGGTCGAGGTCGAAGTCGAGGTCGTCGTCGAAGTCGAGGTCGAAGTCGAGGTCGAGGTCGAAGTCGAAGCTCGGCTCAGTGCGAGCGCCGCTGCCGCCACCGCGAGATTCGTTGCGCTTGCGAGGATCGCCGTGAACAGGAGGCCGTGTGCGCCGACTAACCAGAAGCCCGCGAGCGCGCAGCCGAGCACGGCGCCGAGGGTGTTCGTGCCGTAGAGAAAGCCGAAGTGTCGGCCGACCGCGGTCTGATCGCGCGCCACGAAGCGGGTGAGCATCGGCAGCGTCGCGCCCATCGCGATCGTGGGAGGCAGGAGGAGCGCGAACGTCAACACGACGCGCGTGGTCTCCGAGCCGCCGCCTGGCGCTCCGAGCGCCTCTCCCAGGCCTTCGAGCCGACGAAGGACGAGCGTGAGGACCATGGCGAGGACGCCCGTCAGCGCCTCGAGCGCGGCGTAGGTGCGCAGTGGGCTCTTCGCGCGCGAAGCGAGGCGACCGCCGAGAATGCTGCCGAGCGCAAGGCCCGAGAGAAAGGAGCTCACCACCACACTGGCCGCGAACATGGTGTGCCCGATGACCAGCGTGAGCTGGCGCATCCACACGACCTCGTAGACGAGCCCGCTGGTCCCCGATGCGAGGAACAAAAGGACGACGCCCACATCGTGGAGGCCGAAACGGCCGCGCTGGGTCAAGGGCGAGCCTGTCCTTCTTGCACGATCGCTAGATACCGCAGTGTCGCTCATCAAACAATCGCGTGCGCAGCTCCCACGGCCGTGACATCCGTCACCGGAGCAGGCGGATCGGGCTTGAAAAATCATCGGTCCACAGCTCGGTCGAGGGGACGATCGGCGTGAAGTCCGGCGGAGGGTCTTCTCCGATCCACACCCACTGCGCCGCGCTCTGACGTCCGACCGCGGGCTGTGTTCCGAGGAACGCGGACGCGCCGATCTCCTTCGCGAGACGGGCGACCATGCCGTCGAGCGCGAAGTAGCGATTGGAGATGTGGACGAGGAGGACGCCACCGGCGCGCAGCTTCGCGCGGTAGAGCACGAACGCCTCCCGCGTGAGCAGGTGCACCGGGATCGCGTCGGACGAGAACGCGTCGAGCGCAAGCAGATCATACGAGGCGTCGGGGACCTCGGCCAGCAGGCGCCGCGCGTCACCCAGGCGAATGTCGACCTTCGTCCGCGCTCTCGCCTCCGTCACGAAGGGGAACAGCCTCGGGCTCTCGGCGATGGCGATGATGTCCGGGTCGATCTCGAACACGGTCACGGGCTCGCCCGACCTCACGTACGTGAGCATCGTACCAACGCCAAGGCCCACGAAGCCGTACGAGAGCGAAGTCGGGCTCCTCGACTGCATCTTCTGGAACGCCGCGCCGACCGCCCCCGCGCGCGCGTAGTAGGTCCACGGCTCCTCCGGATGCGCGAGGTCGACGATGCCATGCAGCGTGGCGCCGTGGCCGAGGCGCCTTGTCTCTCCATCCTCCGACACGACGAGGGTGCCGTAGTAGTTCCGCGTTCGGAGGAGCACGCTCCCGTCCACCGTGAGCCATCGCGCGGGCGCCATGAGGCCAAGCAGGCACAGCGAGAACCGCAGCGGGGCCGCGCGAGATGCGTAGATCACGAGCGAGAGCGCGCCGAGGCACGCGATGAGCGGCGCCTTCGAAGGCAGGTGCAGCGCGCCGTACATGATGGCCGTGGTAGAAGCCGCGAGCGCGAGGTCGAGCCAGAGCCGCGAGCGACGCGGCGACGGCCCATTCGCAGCGCCTTCCGCGTGGCTGCGCGCGCCGACGACCACCATCGCGAAGAAGAGCAGCGGGAACTCCGCGTTGAACCGGAACAGGTGCGGCGCAAGCAGGCCCACGAATGCTCCGCCCAGCGCACCGCCCAGCGACACGAAGAGATAGAACACGGCGAGCTGCCGCGGGGGCGGCCGGAGATCCCAGAGCCTTCGGTGCGCGAGGTATCCGCCCACGAACAGGAACGCGAACAGCGCGACCGCGGTCCACCACGAGAACAGCGTCGTCCAGGGAACGAGCACCACACAAGTGAGCACGGAGACGAAGGGAAAATACCGCCGCAACACGCCGTCGAACGGGGCGCGCTCACGGAACGCAAGCACGAACGTGAGCAGGTAGATGCCGAGCGGGATCGTCCAGAGCAGCGGGATGCTTCCCACGTCGGAGACGAGCACGTTGGTGAACGCGGAGAGCAACGCCGACGGCAGGAACGCATACGCGCACCAGCGCACCCAGGTCTTCGCGGGGAGACGCGCTTCGGGGACCGCAGAGGAGGAAGTTTGCAGCGGCTGCACTTGCCTCTTCAGGCTCTTCCACGTCGAGCGCGCGGCGATGGCAACGAGGACGCTGGTCGCGAGATAGCTGATGGACCAGAGCAGCATGAGCGCGCGCAGGCCGATGAAGGGCTCGAGCGCGAGCGGAAAGAGGAACAGCGCGAGCATGCTGCCCAGATTCGACGACGAGTAGAGGCCATACACGTCACGGGTGGACGTGGCGGCGGGCGTTTTTACCTTGTCGGCCCAGCTCTGGAGGAGCGAGGCGTTCGCGGCGAGGACCACGAACGGAGCGCCGATCGCGCGGATCAGGAGCCACAGGGTGGCGACCTCCGGCACGCCGACGCTGAACGAGCGAGCGATGGTGAATGGAAACGAGAGCGCGCCCACGACGCAGATCGCGATGGGCTGCGCGATGAGCTGCCATTCCAGCTTGACCCGCCCGAGCAGGAACGCGCCGAAGTAGCCGAGCAACAGCGCCGTCTGGAAGAACACGAGCGACACCAGCCACACGGACGCGCCGCCGCCCATGATGGGCAGGAGTGCTTTGCCCATGAGCGGCTCGACGAGAAAGAGCGTGAACGCGCTCGTGCCGATCGCCAGGCCGAATGCGACGCGGGCTGTTCGAGGGCTCTCTCGCGTCATGCGCCTGCCGGATGATACGCGATAAAGCGGCGATCTGCGGGCGGTCAGACCCGTCTCGCACCCACGAATTTCCAGCCGATCCGCGGCGTGCGCACGATTCGGGTTGCGGACTTCGCTTCTTGGGTAAGAATCGGCACGCGATGACGGCGGACTGGCATGTCTGGGTGGAGGGGGCGGAGCCCGTGGGCCCGGTGACCGCCGAGTTGATCGCGCGCGGTCTCCGTGCCGGCAAGGTCCCGAGCGACGCGCGTGTGCGCCAGGGCGACGATCCGTTCTGGTCCGACCTGCTCGACGCGCACGAGATCGTCGCAGCACTCAAGGCCGTGAGCGTAGAGAGCGAGCCGCCGCCGCCGTCGTCCATGACGCCAAACTTGCTCGCGCAGCGGTACCTCGTCTGGGTGGAAGGCTCGGAGCTGGTAGGGCCCGTCTCCGCGGATCAGATCGCACGCGGCATCCGCGCGGGCAGGGTTCCCACGCATGCGAGCCTGCAGCGTGAGGGCGATCACTTCGCCTACGACATCCTCGACGAGCCCGAAGTTATCGCCGCACTGAAGCAGCTCTGAAGCAGCTCTGAGGATCAGCGCGCTCTGAGGTCAGGGCTGACGCGCGCCGCACCGAAACCCGATCTGCGGATCCGGCGAGCCGTCGACGGACGCGAACCGGGCAAACGTGGCGGCGCTGGATGCACGGCGCCCGTACGAGCCGCCGCGATGCGGATAAGGACCAAGCCAACTTTCGAAGCCCGTGACGCAGTCGGCGCCGAGCCCGTGCAGCGCCGTCCAGCACGGGTTGTCGTAGTTGACGAGCGCGCCATCGACCCACTCGGACAGATTTCCGCCCATGTTCCTCACCCCGCGCGGCGTGATGTCGAGCGGAGAGCCACCTGCGACCGGGCCGGTGCGAACGCAGGTCGGGTCCGCGGCGACGATCGAGCGAGCGCAGTCGGGCGGATCGTTGCCCCACGGAAAGCGATTGTCGGTGGAGCCGTTCTGCGCGGCGGTCTCCCACTCGTCTTCGGTCGGGAGCAAGAAGCCGAGCTTGTCGCAGATCTGGATCGCAAGCGCGAGCGATACGCAGTTGAGTGGAAGCGCGTCGTTCGTCGCGTCCTTCGGGCCGAGGTAGGTACATGCGTCAGGCACGCTGGCCTCACCGTGGACCAGGAGGTCGAACGGGAAGAGAGAGAGCTTCGCGATGATCGGTCGTGCGCGACCCACCGTCATCTCGTCGACGTCGATCTGGCCCGGGAACCCTGGAAATTGCGGCACCGTGGGTGTCGTCGGGTACTCCGTGTCGACCCCGATCGAGCTTGCCTCGCCGAGGATGAACGCTTCACCGGGGACACACGCGCGTCCTTCTCCTGGGGTCGTCTTGCAGGCTGCGTTGCGGTTGATCGCGTTCGGCAGAAACGGATCGATCGAGATGAGCGCCTCGTCGTACATCGCTTGCTCGGGCGCGTCGCAGTGAAAGCTGTCATCGACGCCGAGCTCCACGTTGCACGACTTGTGGCCGGCGACGTCGGCCGCACATCCGTAGCAGTAGGCTTCGAGGATCAAGTACGTCTTCGTGGTCTGGAACGGTATGTTCTGGTTCGCTGGGGGCGTGTCGCCGACCGCGTCAATCACCGCGAGCGGAGGGGGGACACCGTCGGGCCCCACGTCACGAGCATGATAGAGGCGACCTCTTACACGCAGCGACGAGAGGTTGAGCTCGCCCGGAAACGGCATGCCGAACGAGAAAGGCATCGTGTC
Source organism: Myxococcales bacterium (assembly GCA_025355005.1). GTDB lineage: Bacteria > Myxococcota_A > Polyangia > Polyangiales > Polyangiaceae > JANXLV01. The sequence continues at coordinate 10,749 of JANXLV010000064.1, forward strand.
GATCGTGGTGTCGAACTCGTGGCGGCAGTCGTCGCATGCGAGCGACCCGTCGGGCTTCAGCACCTCGACGAGCACACGGTCGCCCCATGATGGCACCGGCGCATCCGTCGTGATCACGACGATGTACTGCTGGCGCCCGCAGCCCGCACCGAGAACCGCGATCATCAAGAGCACGAACGGCAAGAGACGGAGCGGCTTCAGAACGCGCATCGGAACCCCACGTCTTGCATCGCGCTCGAGCGACCGCGTCTCAGGGATGCCTCGGCCGCAGTGAGCGGCGTGGACGTGGAGCCGCCTTTGGTGCTGCCGCGTGGGCGATCCTCGGGCGCGCACGTCGGGTCCGTCGCGAGGCCGTCCTCGATGCATGCGTCGAACGGCACCGCCGCATCCAGCACCCACTCACGAACTCCTCCGGCGAGATCGAGCACGCCGTCACGCGAGACGTCGGCGATGCCATTGCACGAGCCCGGCACCGCGTAGCTGCCGATCCCCTTCTTGGGATTGCAGCCGAAGCTGCCGCTGGCGAGCGCAGCAGCGCAACACGTCGGCTCCTGGTTTCCCCACGGATAGCGATAGCCGCGGCCACGACCACGCGCCGCGTGCTCCCACTGCGCCGCCGTGGGCAACGAGCCGCCCCGCGCCTTGCATGCCGCCAGCGCGGTCTCGTACGAGACACATCGGACCGCCTGCTTCTCGGCGCTCCCCTTGGTGGTCGTATAGTTGCATTCTACATCAATTGATGAGAGCACTGGCGGCGCGACGCCAGGGAGCTTTCCTGCGGTGAAGAGCGAGCGGAGCTGCGGGACGGTCATCTCCGTCTCGTCCAGGTAGAACGGGGAGATCAAGACGGCGCGGGGCGGGTTCGGGATGATGTCGGACACGAGATCGACGATGTGGAGCGCAGGATCGCCGATGTCGCTGACCCCCCCCGGAATGCATAGCGTTCCACTCGGGCCGGCGGCGCTGCACGCTACTTCTCTTGCTCCGGACCACGAGGCGACGGTTGGTTCTGGGTCGTCGAGCGTGGTGGCGGGGACGGCGCGGCGCGCGGCGTCGACGCAGGTCGTGGCGCTCGTCAGGTCGACTGGGGTGCCGAAGCAGTCGCCGTGAAGCACGACGTCGATGCGGTCGAACCCAACGATGGTCTTCTGCGCGAGGCGCGTGAGCGATACGCCGGGCTCGATCGAGGCCGCGCCGTCTTGACCGAGGTGCTCCCACGCGGCGCGGAATCCAGTCACGCGGATGAGCGGGGAGGAGCCGGTGGGCGCCTCGACACCGAACGAAACCGGAAACGAGGATGAGCCCGACACCACGAAATCGCGGGTCGCAGTAGGGCTACCGTCGCCACCGAAGACCTCGACGCGCACCCGATCGATCGATGCGGCGGCGGACAGCAGCGGATCGCCGTCGAGCTGGGAGGGAAGCACGACATCCGAGCGCACGGTCACGAGGAGCTGCGGGCGTGCTGGTGCATCACTGCACGACGCCATGACCAGTGTCGCCGCCGCGAGCGTGACCAGCGTCGCCGCGAGCGTGACCGGTGCGCGCGGGCTCAGTGCGTCTGCGCGACCCATCCGGACGAGCCCCCATTGTAGGGCGGCGGCGGCCGCGTGACCGCGTAGACCGTGAGCGCGCTGCCAAGAACGACCGCGCCGACGCCCGCCCAGAACCACCACTGGCGCGTGAGGACCAGCTGCTCCTTCACCATCGGCGCCTGGATGTCCGAGCGCCCGCCAGGGCCGAGCGTAACGGTGGAGGAGTAGGTCGTGTAGCCGGCGCTGCGAACGTCGATCGAATACGTGCCGGGAGGTCTCTTCACGGTGACGGGCACGACACCAACGTCGAGCCCCTCGATCCGCACGACGGCATTCCCGCGCGAGGACTCCACGTGGAGCGTCGCGTCGAGCGCGCTGAGCGAGAGGTGGAGGTCTGCGTGTTGGCCGACAGGATACGTCTCGCGCGAAGCCTGCGGCGCAAAGCCTTGTTTCTGGATCACGATGTCACGCTGACCGGGGTCGACCGCGGTCTCGAACGACGTCGGAAGGTCCGGCGACGGATCGGCCGCGGCGGAGATACCTGCAATATACAACTTACTGCGACCGGTCGGGTCGACCGCGAGCGGCTTGCCGTCCACGGTGACGGTCGCGCCGGCGGGCTCGATCGTGATCGTGAGGTAGACGAGGCGCGTCTCGATGTCGCGAATGAACCCGTTCATCTCGTCCGCGAGCGACGGCGCGAGCTGCGCGTGGTTGTTCTCCGCGTCCAGCGCGAGTGACCCGTAGAACGCGACGCGCGCACGCGTGAGATGACCAAGGCGCAGCTCCGCGACGCCGATGTTGTAGAGGCTCAGCGCGTGCGGCTTGATCGCATGCGCGCGCTCGAACCATCCGAGCGCGTCGGCCCATTGCTGTGCGGCGACCGCGTCGACGCCCTTCTGGAATGCCTCGCCGGCTTCACTGCCTTCCGCGCGCACGGCGGGCGCGAAGAGCGCGAGGACGAGAAAAGAAAGAATGGCGATCGCGGTCGCTGCTCTGCGCTTCATGTCACCCGTCGTTCGGCTCGAGAAACATCGTCACATGCGCCGCGAGGCGCGAGAACGGTGACGAAAGTATCACGGAAAACGGCGACGGTCCCGACGGCTGGGTGCCCATGCCCAGCGTTGAATCTCGCGCCGGTTCGTCGACCGTGTCACGATGCGGCGATGGAATCGTCCTCCACCCAGCAACATCCATGAGAGCCCACCTGCCCGCCGTCGTCGTTGCTGCGGTGAGCGCGCTTGCCGCTTTGACCATTGCCTGCGAGGACCCGATGCCTCCGAAGACCCCCATGACTGCTCCCGCTCCCGCTCCCTCCGACGCGCGCGTTCCCGCGGATGCATCAGCCCCGCCGGTGACCATCGCCCCGCCGCCGCTCGCCGCGAAGAAGGCGCACGTGTCGAAGTGGCATGGCGAGGACGTGAATGACCCTTATTTTTGGCTGCGGGAGAAGACGAACCCCGACGTCATCTCGTACCTCGAAGCGGAGAACCGCTACATGGTGTCGCAGACGGCGAGCACGCAGAAGTTCGCGGATGCGCTCTACGCGGAGATCCTCTCGCACATCAAGCAGACCGATCTGGGCGTGCCGGATCGCATCGGTCGCTACTTCCACTACTCGCGCACGGTGGAGGGCAAGCAGTATTCGATCGTGTGTCGGCGCGCCGCGAAGGCGGACAAGACGTACGACGCGGCCGCGACCGAGGAGGTGGTGCTCGACTCCAACGTGCTCGGCGAGGGGAAGACGTTCTTCGCGCTCGGCGGGTACTCGATGAGCCATGACGCAAAAGAGGTCCTCTACTCCACGGACACCACGGGCTTCCGTCAGTACCAGATGTTCGTGAAGAACGTGGCCACCGGCGTGACGTCGCCGGTGCTTGCCGAGCGCGTGACCAGCTTCGTCTGGGCGGCGGATGATCACACCATCTTCTTCACGACGGAGGACGCGACCACGAAGCGGTCCAACCAGCTCTGGCGCGTGGACCTCTCCGGCGGGAAGCCCGTGCTCGTGATGGAGGAGAAGGACGAGCTCTTCAACCTTCGCGTGGGGCGCACGCACGATCACGCGCTGATCGTCGCGGCCAGCACCAGCACGGACACCTACGAGCAGCGCGTGCTCTCTGCCAAAACGCCCACCGCGGCCTTCCACGTGGTCGTGCCGCGCGAGAAGGGCCACAAGTACGACGTCGAGCATCGCAAGGGCGTCCTCTATATCCGCACGAACAAGGGCGCGAAGAACTTCCGCCTCGTCGTAGCGCCGCTCGCAGACGCGAAGGAGGCGAACTGGAAGCCGTTCGTGGACCACGACCCGCACGCGCTGCTCGAGGACATGGAGATGTTCGCCGGCCACGTGGTCGTCTACACGAAGACCGAGGGGCTCGAGCGCCTGCACGTGATCGACCTCGGCACGAAGGCCCAGCGCACCATCGATTTTCCGGAACCCGTGTATACTGCACGTTCTGCCGGCACGTTCGAGTTCGACACGACTCATCTGCGCTTCCACTACGAGAGCTTGGTCACGCCACCCAGCGTGTTCGACTACGACCTTGCTACGGGCGCGCGCACGCTGCTGAAGCAGCAAGAGGTGCCGGGCGGGTTCGATGCATCGCGCTATGCGTCGGAGCGGGCGTGGGCCACCGCGCGGGATGGGACCCTTGTGCCGCTGTCGATCGTGTATCCGAAGGACTTCAAGAAGGATGGCAACGGGGGGTGCTTCCTCTACGGCTATGGCTCGTACGGCTACGGGATGCCCGCGTCGTTCTCTGCTGCGCGCTTGCCGCTCCTGGATCGCGGGATGGTCTACGTCATCGCGCACATCCGCGGCGGCGACGAGATGGGAGAGGCGTGGCACGACGACGGCATGCTGATGAAGAAGAAGAACACGTTCTTCGATTTCATCGACGCGGCGGAGTGGCTCATCGCGAACAAGTGGACGCGCAAGGAGCGCCTCGTGATCGAGGGTGGCAGCGCGGGTGGTCTGCTGATGGGCGCGGTGGTGAACGAGCGGCCCGATCTGTTCCAGGCGGTGCACTCGGCAGTGCCGTTCGTGGACATGATGAACACGATGATGGACGCGTCGCTCCCGCTCACCGTTGGTGAGTATCTGGAGTGGGGCAACCCGAACGAGAAGCCCGCGTTCGACTACATGCGCTCGTACAGCCCGTACGACAACATCGCCGCGAAGGCCTATCCGGCGATGCTGGTGACCACCAGCCTGAACGACAGCCAGGTCATGTACTGGGAGCCCGCAAAATACGTGGCGAAGCTACGCGCGACGAAGACAGACACGCACCCGCTGCTCCTGAAGACGAACATGGGAGCGGGCCATGGCGGCGCCTCGGGCCGCTACGACCACCTGAAGGAGACCGCCTTCGAGCGCGCGTGGCTGATGGAGCAAATCGGAATCATGCGATGAGGGCTCGCACGACCCATTCGTAGGGCTCGGCACGGATCACTGCGTACACAGCACGTCGTCGAACCAGATCGGGCCGGGCCCGGTGAAGTTGCCGAGCTTGAGCTCCACGGGGGCCGTGCTCGCGCTGAAACCGATCGGTTGGGTGACGGCGTTGACGGTGACCTGCAGGCCCCCCTTTATGACGGTCTGAATGACCACATGGGCCCAGCCCTTCGGCGCCGAGAACAGCGTCTGGTTCACCGTGACCCCGCCCGCCGCGGTCGTGAAGGAGACCTGCGAGAGCCTCGTGATGTTCGCGAACGTCCTCCCGATGGGAACGCTGGCGTCGAGATACACGTCGAAGGAAATGGTCCAGGGAGAGCTCCCAGTGTCGCCTGTGAAGATCACGTAGCCAATGGTGTCGATCAGGAGCGCGCCGGTTGGGCTCACGACATGGGCGCTCGACACACCAGCATCCACCGACCCGTTGTTCGGCTGGAACTGCGACTCGTTGGTGTGACCATCGAAGTCGTTGCAGAAGAAGCTGCCGGACTCGTTCGTGCAGTCGATGGCGACGCCACCGCCGAGAGTCGCGTCGGGCGGCCCCGGCGCGTCGGGCGCGAAAACAGCGCCCCCTTCCAGCCCCGCGCCAGCGCCGTCCGCGCCGTCGATGCCGCCTTCGCCTTCAACCGACCTACCGTCGGCCGCGGTATCGGACCCTGAGAATGCGCTGCACGCCGCCACGAGGACGAGGAGCGCGAGGAAGAGCCAGCAGCGCATCAACACAGGATACCACGATGGGGTCGCATCGCTCGCCACGCGGCGACCCGGCTACTGCCCCGGATATCCGCCGGCTGCGCCGACCTTACTTCTTGACGAAGGTCGGCAACGAATCGATCTCGGAGTTGCCGCCCGAGATTGTCCCCGAGAGCTCGCATTTGAGCTGCCCAGGCCCGGTCGCAATGGACTTGGTCTTGCCGATCGCGACCATGCAGTCCTGCACCGCTTTGGGCGCGTTGCCGCCCTGGTAGCTCGCAGTGGTGGCGTGGCCGGTCGGACCGATCTCGACGAGCATCTTGCTCGAGACGTGGCCGTCGAATCCGCCTTTCACGTAGCAGTCGGCGTAGCCGTCGCAGCCGCCGGTCGCCATCTTCTTGAGATCGCTGTCGGCCTGCGACGCGCCCTTCACGCCAGCGATCCCGTCGATGACGGCGCTGGCCCCGTGCTTGACCTCACCCTTCACCGTGACGCCGCTTGCCGTGATGTGCGAGGCGCCGCCGGCATCGAGGGCGATCTCGCCTTCCAGCGAGCCCCCGCTCAACGCGACGCTCGCGTCTGCGCCGGCGTGCAGCGCAGGGGAGCCGGTGACCTTCGTGTTGGTCATCGTGATGCTGGCGTTCGCACCTGCGCTGATCGCGCCCATGCCGAAGCCCGGTGCCGCCGCGCTCACCGTGCAGTCGGTGAGCGTCACCTTGCAATGACCGCCCGCGAGGAGCGCAGGTCCGCTCGCGACGTCGAACGTACGATTCTTGTACTCGACGGTCTGGTTGCCTCCGCAGATCACCGTCTCCGTGATCGTCGCCCCGCCCGCGGCCACGCCCACTGTGGCCACGCTGACGCCGGCGTCGCCTCCGCTCACCTTGCCGAATTTCCCACACCCGAGCAGCATCACGGGAAGCAACGTCACGAGGATTTTCGCAGCAGATCGAAAGGACATGTGGGACTCCCGCAAACTTTTTCGCACCGCACCTGCGGGCACTCAAAAGATAGTCGGGATGGGCACGCTTCGCGGCGAAAGCGACATCGGGGGACGTCACCCGTTTGTAGACATGGCCGCGCCCCCGCACTGGTTCCGCGCGCACGTCCAGGCTTTCGCGCCTGCGTCGACGACGCATATGGGCTTGGCGACACCGGTCACGTCGGCGCAGTCATCATCGTTCGCGCACTCGTCTTGCTTCGAATGGCAGAAGAATCCGGTGAGCGCGTGCGTGCACGGGTCCTTGGCGGGAGAGCAGAGTCCGGTCGCGCAGTCGGCATCCACACGGCACGTGCCGATGGGGCTGCACTGGTTCGTGGACATGCCGCCGGCGCCACAGAGGCATGCCGACGCAGCGGGACAGTCCGTGTCGGTCGTGCACGTGTCGTAGGCGCAGGCGCTGCTCTGCACCTGCGGTATGCACGGCTCGCCGCACGCGCCGCTGTTCCAGAGGCAGCGACCACCGGGATGCGCGGTGCACTCCTCGTTCGTGCGACACGTGAAGTTGCCCGCGCCCGCGTCCACGTCGGTCAGGCCAGGCTCACCGCCTGGAACGGTCGGCGCGCACGTATCGGTGTGCGAGCGATGCTCGGCGGCTGGAGCCAGGTTTTTTGCAGCATCCGCGCCCGCATCCGTCGATGGGTCGGGCGCGCCTTTGGTGTCGCCAAGCGGCGCCGTCTTGCCCGCGCATCCGGACGCGCATCCGGACAGAAGCACAACGGCGATTGCGAAGTGTGTGTGACGAACCATGCGCGGGCCAGTGCAACGCGCATGCCGCACCTCCGACGTGTGGAAGCGCACGAAACGCCGCGATTCTCGCTAAGAACCGCGGCACAGGCGGGCACAGTGAACGGTCAGGGGCAGACGCCGCCGCCCGCTTTCGCTGCGTGGTCGCAGTGGCTGCCGGTGGTCACGTTGCCGGCGTAGGCGTTCTCCAGGTGGTACTCGCGGCAGTCGCGCGGGCCGGTGCCGGGAAGGAAGCTACCGCCGTCCGTGGTGTCGTTGATTGCTCCAAACATGGTCGGGCAGTTGCCGCCGTAGTTGCCGCCGCCAGTGCACTGCGCGTTGTACATGAAGCAGAAGTTCTCTGTCTCGGGCCCACATCCACCGAAGCCGTACGGACCGGCGTGCGGGCAATGGGTGGTCGCGTTGGCTCCGCTCATGGCTGCCACGCTGGCGTGGTAGGCGCGACACGCGAAGCTGTTTCCGGCGGTCGCGCCGGCGTCGCCCTTGGGGAACTTGGCGCACATCGCTTCGCACGTGAGTTGATCGAGGTACTGGCCGTTCGCGCTTGCCGTGACGCACGTCGCTTGGACCAGGGTGCAGTAGGACTTGCAGTCCGCGGGCGGGGCGCCGTCACCGACGGCTGCGTCTGTCGTTCCGGCGTCGGTGCCGGGATTCGATCCAGAATCGACGTCGCCGTTGCCGCCGGAGTCGGTGCCAGGGTTCGATGTGCCCGAGTCCTTGTCCGGAGAGACACCTGAGTCCGTTCCCGACCCAGTGCCGGTCGCGGAGTCGCTGCCGCAGCCGACCCAAAAACCGGCGCCACAGAGGGCGAGAGACGACACGAGCACGACATGGCGCGTAGAAAAGTTCATGTGCATTCTCCCCGGTTTTTGTGGCGCTCTGTACAAGCCCCGCACCACTAGCTGAAGCCTAGCGCAGATCGTGCGCCTACCGCGCGCTTTTGACGGGCCGCCGGCGTACCGCTGTGGCGCCAGTGCGTTCAGCGCGCGGTCTGGATTGCGCGAATCAGGTCGACGACGTGGCCGTCACCGGTCAGCGTCTGCCGCTGCACCGTGTAGATCGACGCGGCTTCGGGACCGCACGTGAGGCGTAGCGAGCACGCCGTCGAATCCATGTGAGCAGCCTCCTGCTCGCGCGCGTCCGCGTCGGTCACGGCCGCGGCCAGCACGGCGATGCGCGCGCATGCGGCCTTGTCGATCTTGGTCGTGTCGCGCTTGCTCGTCCGTTGCGGATCAAGCTGGCCCGGCGGCGGCTGACTCGACTCCCACGGCGCGCTCTCGCTCGACACGGTCCTCGTGCACGTCGCGAGGTCGACCGCGGTCTCGTTGAAGCTCGAGCCGAGCCCCGGATGACTGAGCCCGCAGTTGTAGCTCGCCCGGCAGGCCAGCACCGCGCCCCCATCAATGAGCGCGTGCGGCGGCGTCGACCGCGCCCCTGTCGTTGCCTTCCCGCCCTGCGTGTCCGGCACCGTGGCGGACGCCGTTGTCTGCGTGTTGTCGGCGGTCACGCCCTCTCCGCGACGACACGCAGCGCTCAGCAACAAGAGAGCGCCCGCAATCAATCCGTCCCGTAGGTCCATCACCCCATTCTCGCACGACTGGCGACTCAGGCGGAGCGCGGTGGACTCTTCGGGAAGGGGTGCGAACAATCGACGTACCGGCTGTCTGATCCTCGATTTCGCTCCACCTGACGCCGCCGCGGTTGGAGTCGTTGCGCTTGTGAATCGCGCCTCCGCAAGCGGTTCCGGGTGAGCAATTTGTAGATCGCGCGCACACGTCCCCTTTACCCCCGGGCGCAAATGACACTGGCGCGAAGCTCATCTGAGTTGCGCCACTCCTTTCGACAGACAGCACCACCCGGAATTCCCGGCGACGCCTCTCGGAATCGAGCGCCGTCTCAGGCGATTGAACGAGTGAGGAGATCGAGAGATAGAGAGGCGGCGGATCACGACGGAGAGCGGGGCCCTACATGTGAACACACGAGCTGGTAGTCCCATCGCTCACAAAACGACGCCAGGCGGAGGGGTTCTTCTGCGTGGGTAGCACGCATGCCGCATAGTGGTGAGGGGTCGCGAACAACCAGCAAGGGGAGCGTCTTCATGAAGATCAGGGCGAGTGATGGGCGCGTGCGTAGGCTGACTAACACTACTGCGGGAGGTCGCCGCCTCAGGCTCGAATTTGCGGCTCGTTCGCGCCGTGACAACGCGACAATACCCGGCGTAACCGGGGACGATTGGCGACGGGAAGACATCGACGCCACGCGTCGCATGCTCTCTCGGAGGGGTCCTGACACAGCGGCCTCGCCGCAGTTCGTCACGCTGCCGCGCACAAGCTCGAGCGAACCGATAGCCGGCGCGCAACTTCCCGCAGTAGACTCTCCGCCGAGCGCCGCGTTTCAACCGAGGTGTGCTGCGCAGCGCTCTGGGTACAGGCAGCTGAACTTCGGCTACACGAGCGAGGCGGTGCCCTAGGTCCACGACGTGCGCCTCCGCTCTCCCGTCCGATCTTTGGTCCGGACCGCTGTTGCCGCAGCGATCACGGCATGCGCCGCCGGCGGCACAGATGCCGGCGACGCTAGTCGGACGGGCACGTCGCCAATCGACTGCGTGGCGGTTCTCGGGGCCCCTCCACCATCATCGCATGTGTCGTACATGGAGCTGGCCTATTCCGGCGTCCCCAGAGACAAGCGCATCTCCGAGCTCTCCACGGACGAGATCGGGAAGCTGTGCGATCTTGACGTCTGCCTCACTGGAAATGGATATGCGCGCGTGTGTCTCTTCACAGAAAAAGGGGGCCAGATACAATCACGCGTAATGGCGACCTTCATGGTGGAATGCGCTCCAACTGCCGACTTTGGATTGAATGCTATGGAGAGCACTTGGTCATCACGCTCAGGCTGCGTTTCAGCCTACCAGGAGAATTTCGGTGGATGCCATGTCGGCGCTTGGGAAGATTGCCTTCGAGAGAGTACGTCCGAACCTCTAGGCGTGGTTGGTGGCGGGCCCGATTGCGCTGTCGTCCTGAAGGAATGCCCCCTCAAGTAGCATGGACAGCGCTATTTTTACCGGGCTGAGAAGGCGGGCTTGGCGCATCCTCATAGGTGGGACGCTTTGTGCGACCATCGCCGCCGCGCTGATCACATGCAAGAACGATCCGAAGGCCATCTCCAACACTGGGGTAAGCTCGATCGACTGCGTTGATCTCCTGCACGTTCGCCGCATCCGCGGGTTTGAGGTCGCAAACGCTCAGCGGGTTGGTGGGAACAATCTGGGCGTTCGTGAGTCGCGCATCTCGGCGCTCGCGCCGTCTGATCTGCGCGCCGTTTGCGACTGGGAAGCGTGCATGAAGGTTAATGGCTATGGGCACGCTTGCTGGGTGGATGACGGCGGTGTTGAGCGCTGTCGCGTCTGTGACGGCGGGGCAGACTGCAGTGGGCTTCCTGTCTCCCAGGACGACTGCGTCGCTCACGCGGCCGAGCCTCCGCGCGCTACATGTCACGTTGGACTGATGCAGGAATGTCTCCTCCAGCGCGGGCTGCGCGGACCTGCCGATCTTCGGGTGACGCAGGCCTGCAAGTGGAGCCAGCAGGCGTGCGACGGAACGCTCGTGGGCGATCTCACAGACAAGAATGCCGCCGCCAGGTTCGAAACGGATCAGGTGACCATCGAGACGTGCTGCATCACGGAGCTCAATCAGGCGATTCGCCTTCAGCCGGATTCGCAGGTCATTCCATACGTGCAAAAAGCGTGTGCCGAGTGGGACGGAGGGTTGCCACCGGACTACGATGCGGGAACCCCGATCGACGGGGGCCCGATCGCGAGCGATAGCTCCGCGGACGCCGCCGGGAAAGATTGATCGTGGGCAGCTGCGCGATCGCCGTCGTGGTGGGCACGTGCCAAGCTCGTCCTTCGCGGTCATACTCCTCGTCGGGGCCAGCGCGAGACTGACTGCAAGAACGGTCGCGAGGGCGCGGAGGGCCCCGAAATGAGCGTGCCTTCGTCGGCTTCGCGTTGGTAGAGTGTCGACGAGCGCGAGGAACCCCGCGGGGAATTGAACTGTAACGTTCACGGTTCGATTCGCGCTTGGGTGGCGGCGCTCGCTTCTCCGCCGCATGCGCGGTCGAGTTGTGCGAGTGGCTCGCGCGGGTCCGCGAACTCGAAGGAGCTGCTCGCCGACATGAGCGCGACCCCGTGGCGCGAGAGCTGCGAATGCTCGGACGCGAGCGACGGCAGACTGGCCGCCGACGGAGGCGATGGTCGCGGAAGCCGCTCAAACGCAAGTGGAGCCGTGATGGCATGCGCCCTGCGGCGGATCAGCCGAAGCGCCCCTCCCCTGGTCAAAAGCCGCTGACCGGGAAAACGTCCGGAGATCCGATCAACGATGAGACTCTTGTACGTGAGCACCGCGCGGAACTCGAAACGAAGCCTGGCGGGACGGATCTCGCGCCAGGCGACGCTGATTTTTTAGTCGAGGATGACGGGGACGCCGCCTTTGGGGGCGTGGGTGAAGCCTCGCAGGGTCACGCGCGCGTGATCCTTGTCGAGCGGACGTAGGCGCACGCTTGCGAGGATGGTCGACAGTACGACCTTCATCTCGAACTGCGCGAACGCGAGCCCGATGCAGCGCCGGATGCCGCCGCCGAACGGTAGATAGGAGTACGGATCCGCCTTCACATCCAGGAAGCGCTCCGGCCGGAACCGCAGTGGCTCGGGGTACACGTCCGGCAGGCGGTGCGTGAGCCACACGCCCGGAACCACCAGCGTGCCTTCCGGGATGTCGAAGCCGCCGATCGAGAGCGGCTTCTTGACCATGCGACCCACGGCCGGGATGACGGGGCAGAGCCTCAGCACCTCCTTGATGGTGGCATCCAGGTATGGCATCCGATCGGTGTCGCCAGCAGCGACCTCGATCTCGGTGGTGAGGCGCGTGCGCACGGCGCGGTCGCGCAGGATCAGATCGAACGACCACGCAAGCTCCGTCGCCGTCGTCTCGTGGCCGGCGACCAGCAGCGTGACGAGCTCGTCGCGAAGCTCGACTTCGCTCATCGGATTTCCGTCCTCGTCGCGGGCAGAGAGGAGCATGGTGAGCACGTCGGCTGCAGGCTGTGCGTCCGTCGCGAGCGCGGCGCGTCGTCGCGCGATCTGCTCGTAGATGAGCGCATTCACGCCGCTGATTGAGCGCTGGAAACGCGCCCATGGCGACAGCCCGAACAGGTCCTTCCGCAACGCCGGCACGGTGCCCAGCATGGTGAGCGGTGAGGTCAAGTGACCGAGCAGCTCGGTCAGCTTGGCGCGGAGCGGGCCTGCGAGCGCGTCCTCTGCGCCGAAGATCGTGCGCAGGATCACGTCCATGGTGATGCTCTGCATCTCGCCGTGCAGATCAATGGTGCGACCAGGTCGCCACCCGGCGATCGTGCGAGCCGTGATCTCGCGCATGGCATCGCGATAGGCGAGCATGCGCTCACCGTGGAACGGCGGCATGAGAAGGCGCCGTTGCCGCAGGTGCTCCTTGCCGTCCAGCAAGAGGACGCTCTTGTCTCCGACCAGCGGTCCGAGCGCCGCGTTCGCTTCCCCGCCGCGGAGCTGGTCCGGATCTCCCGTGAAGACCTGCTTGATGAGCTCGGGCCGCACGATACATACCTCGCGCCCGAAGATGACCGTCTCGATCGCGAAGACGTCGCCGTAGCGCGTATGGCAGTCCGTCAGGAACTGCTCCGGACGTGCGAGGTACTGAAGTGTCTGCACGGAAGCTGGTGTGCGAGGCCCGGGTGCCTGTGCCATGCGTGAACTGTAGCGGATACCTCGACCCCGTTCACTCGGTTCGCATGATGACGTGGAAGCCGAACTCGGTCTCCACCACGTGGCTCACGTCTCCCGGATGTAGCTCGAAGGCTGCGTCCGCAAACGGGGGCACCATGAACGATCGCTCGATGGCGCCGAGCGAGCCCTCGCGCGACGTCGCGCCTTGCTCTTCGCTGTAGTCACGGACCACGTCCGCGAAGGACTGCCCTGCCTCCAGCTTCGACCGAGCCTCCTGCGCGCGGAGGCATGCGTCGCTGCGCGTGCGCTTCACGGTGTCCGGGGCCTTCTTTGCGCCCGCGTACTTCACGAGCACGTGCTTCACCGTCACCTTCGCGGGCTCGTCTGCGCGGCGCTCACGCTTCGCTCCGGCGATCGCGAGGCAGCGATCCGCAGCGCTGTCCGAAGCGCCGCCACCTGCGGGCGCCGTCGCCACAGTCGTGCCGCCTCCACACCCGAGCATCGTCCCGAGCGCGACCACCACGAGCCCCTTCGCACACCTGTTCATGCGGAAAAAGGCTACACGATCTGCAGCTCGCCCACCGAAGCGCCGCCCGTGGTCGATTTCATGACGATCCGGCCCACGAGAACCCAAGCAACGGCGCATGAGAACGTTCGCGTTGATCCACCTGGCCATCTTTTCATCCCTCTCCCTCGCGTGCGGCGTCATCTCACTTAGCGGCGCGGACGGCGCGAACGGTGGTGATGTCGCGGGCGACGGTGGCGCGCACGGAGATGCAGGCGGCGGCGCAGGGGGGGCATCGTCGGGAGAGTGCAGCCTCTCGGTCGATGGAACGAACGTCGTACTGGAGGCGGGTGGTTCCCGCGCGTCGGCGTCGCTCGACCCGAGAGGCCTCTCCTTGGGCTGCGTGCTCGCGACATCGGACCTCATGACCTCGCGTGGGTTCGATGTGTATGTGCCCGACGTGACGGGCCCCGGCACGTACGACGGACGGAACGGCAGCTACTCCACGTACGCGTACGACCCGAGCGGCACGAGCTACGAGAGCTACGACGACCGGAGCGGCGTGGGGTGCAAGGTCACGATCGCCACGTTCACTCCCGCGCAGAGGGGCGGCATGTCTGCTCGATTCGATTGCTCGTCGCTCGTCGCAGAGGTGGGCGCAGCGATCTCCGTTCGCGTCATGGGCGAGATCACGCTCCCGGCCCGCGAGGGCGCGGACGCAGGGCCCCCGCCCGCCGCCTCCACCTACCTGAACGACGCGGGCAAGCCGAGCTGTGAGCTCTTCGTCAGCGGTGCCTACAACACGCACGCCATCGGCTACGGCGACAACTACGACTGCAGCACCACCGGCAGCGACGGCGACACGTACTTGTTCGCCACGTCCATTGGCGCGACGGAGCCGCTCACGATCAACAGATCATGGTGTCCGACCTGCGCCCTCGCGTTCTCCGGCAGCTGCACGACCAACGTGGAGCTGGATGAAGGCATCCACGGACGCTACGTCGCGACGTTCACGTGCGAGGACCTCACCGCCCCGGAGGGCTCCAAGGTCAAGGTCACGGGGCGCGTCGACGGAATCCACGACCGACCACCGGACTGACCCGTCTCGATCAGCCGCCGTCGGGGCACGTGGGGCCTGCGCCGCCGCATGTCTGGCACATGTCGTTGATGCACTTCGCGGTGCCGAAGAACGGGCAGCCGCACCCCGCCTGCGGAGTCGACACCATCGCGAGCAGCTGGTTCAGATGATCCTGGTAGGCCTGCTGGTCGCTCACGTTGAGCGCGCCGGCGGCGCAGAGGCACGAGCCCGTATTGCAGATGTTGCCCACCGCCACCGCGACGCAGTCCGTGTCCTGTGTGCAGGTCTGGTTGAATCCGCTCGGGTCCGCGCTGACACACCGCATCGCGTCCGCACGTGCGTCCACGGTGGTAGTGGACTGGCTTCCGGCGTCGTCGTTCGTGCTCCACGCACCCGCGTCTTCGTCACCTGCGCAGCTCCCGCTCGGACATGACGACGAGCCCTTCGTGTCCCCGTTGTCCGCGGCGGTAGGCGCGATCGCCCCTCCGCATCCGATCATGGAGGCCATGATCGCAATGACGCGCAGGAGGTTGAATTGGCACGTGTAGGCACGCTTTTCGGCCGTTTTTTCCATCTCGCGCGGCAACGAGCAACATCCGGGCCACCGAACCCACGCTGACACCGTCCGTCGTGCGAACATGCTCCTCGATGACGCGCGCGGCGCACCGCATCCTCTTCCCGATGCTGGCCTCGGGCGTCGCGTGGGCGCTGGGATCGTGTGCATCGCGCGCCGCACCCGTGGCGCCTGCCCATGTGGAGGACGCAGGACCTCTCGCCGCCGCAGACGCCGCGCCTCCACCCGCGCCCACCTGGCCGAAGGAGGTCGATCTCACGCTGACCGCACCGGATGCCTTTCATCTCGTTCGGTCGAAGGACAACGACGCGCTCGTCACCGTGACCGGCATGACCGAGCTCGTGGACCCGCGCACCGGTCATCAGGTCCGCGCCAGCACGTCCTATCTCGCTCGGATCGATCTGCGTACCGGCTGCATGACGGAGACGTACGACTTCCCCACCATGGGTCGTGCCGCGGCGACGGGCAGCGTGCGCGCCGCGCTCGAGGTGCTCGCCTCGCCCACGATGACAGCGGAGGTCGAGCACGCGCGCGCGATCTCCCTCGCGTTCGGGCGGGGCGCGGCCCCCATCGCGATCAGCGCGGACGGCAAGAGCGCGGTGCTGGAAGCGAACAACCAGATCTACTGGGCGAAGGACGGCAAGAGCACGTGGACGCGTCTGGGCGATCGCGTTGGAAGGACTCCAGTGCTCACCGCCGATGGCGCGCACGTGGTCGTGAACCTCGGCGCTGGCTCGTATCGGCCGCACGTCATCGACCTCGCCACCGGAAAGCTCCATGCGATAAGCGGCAAACGCAGCAACGAGATGGCGGCGGGCGATCTCCACGCGCTCGCTGACGGCGCTGCGCTCGCCGTCGAGACCAACAGTATCAAGCGCAGCCCCACGCGTATCTGCATCACGCGAATCGACACTCAACACTACGTGGAGAAGGAGCTCGTGTGCGTCCCCGCGAACGTGATCAGCGCAAGCCTCTCCGAGATCTCCGCCGATGAACGGTATCTCGCCCTCATGGTGGAAAACCCGCAGCACAATCGCGTGACGGTCTACGACACCAGCACCTGGCAGAAGGTCACCGACGTGGACGGAGACCCCACGCATCGCGACGTCGATCCCAACGGACGCGTCGCATGGGACGACGGGAACGGCGCCCTGCTGCTCGCCCATGGGAGCACGACGGACACGTTGAAGCTCCCGGCTCCCGAGCCCGGCGCGCCGCATTCTGGCTTCGTCGGATTCGTCGGTGACAAGATCGTGGTCGGTCATCCGGCGATGGAGCGCTTCGAGAGCACGAGGCCATTGAAGACCCTCGCAGACCTCGCGCCATGCGGCTATCTCAGCGTGGTCGACGCACCCGATCCAAAGTGAACGAGGGGATCTGCGAGATCGACCCCAGCAGCTGCCCCGCCGTGTCTGCGTGCAACTGAGCTATCCGCGCTTGCGGGCTGGGCTCACGGGATCACGGAATTACTGAATCACTGAATCACGGGGTCATTGGGATCACTCATGAATGCAGCGAAGACCCATCTTCCCGTACTTGTCGAGGATGTTGTATGCGCCGTTGCCCGTCGTGCTGTGCGCGGTGCCGTGCACCTCCCACGAGCCGCTGCCGCTCCATGACACCTTGCTACCGGCGAACGCCGGCACCTTCGTGGGGAACGGCACGTCGGTGTAGTTGGAGAGGTTGGAGCTGACCTCGAACAGCGTGCCCACGATGTCCGCGGCGCCGCTGGGCGCGCGTCCGAGCG
Source organism: Myxococcales bacterium (assembly GCA_025355005.1). Taxonomy (GTDB): domain Bacteria; phylum Myxococcota_A; class Polyangia; order Polyangiales; family Polyangiaceae; genus JANXLV01. Next base: position 27,843 of record JANXLV010000064.1, read on the forward strand.
TGCGACCCGGAGGCGAGATGAAGACCGCAAAGTCGGAGGTCTTCAACGTGGGCCACTCGTAGTTGTACTGGTAGTCGGCGAACTCGATCGTGTGGGTCGCGTTCGGGATCGTCCACGCCGCGCAGCCCGTCATGTTGATGTAGCCCTGCGTGTTCAGCAGGAGATCGGTCGCGGTGGGGAACCGGCACGCTGTGTACGTGGCGACCGGCGTACAGGTCAGGCCAGCGCCGCACTTGCCGCCGGGGTTTCCGCTGCCGTCTGCGCACTGCGGTGCTCCGACACCAGCGGTGGGGCATGCCACGGGATTGGCCGACGGAAGGTCCGTCTTCGGGAGCAGCGTCGCGCCGGACGTGCCCTGGCTGTTCATGAGGCCCACGTTGGTCCACGGCATCGTCGACGCGGTCCACGCCGCGTACCACTCCTGCGTGGTCTCGAGGCGGCCGCCGTCCCAGATGCAGAAGGCCTGCGCGACCAGGTAGTCGACGCACTGCAGCGGCTTCTGATCGTAGATCGTCTGATCGAAGTCGGGAGTCTGGTTGTAGTAGTCGGGGCTGCCCTCGTAATACGTATGGGTGCCGGGCGCGCCGTAGTTGCAGCCCTGCAGCGTCTGCGAGTTCGCCTTGAAGATTGTCGGTCCGACGTGCTGGCGCGCAGCCGTGTACATGGGCGCGTACGTCGTGTTGGGCTTGCAGACCAGGTTGGTGGTGTCCCAGCCGCCCTGATCGCAGTCCGCGGGCTCGTTGCCGTCACCATTGGTGCTGGTGGGCAGGTATTGATCCCACATCGGCGGGAGCACGGTGGTGCCGACGGGGTTCGAGACGGCGGTCACCGGAAGGACGGGCACCTGCCCTGCGGCGCGCGCAGTCTGGATGAACCCGCGGACGTCGCCATTCACGCTCTCGAGGAACGCGCGCATGCGTCCGGCCGTCACCTTGTACTTGTCCATGTGCACCGTGCGCGTGACGGCGGGTGTTCCCTCCGTGACGGTCACGTCGACCGTGGAGCAGCAGCTCTCCCACTGCGCCGGGCCGATGCCGCCTGGGCCGCCAAGGCCGCAGGTGTCCACGCCGTAGTGGCCGCCGGTGGAGTTGCCCGTGCAGCTGCGGTGGATGGCGCAGTGCTTCGTGAAGTCGCAGCCGTCGCTCGTGCAGTCGGTGTCCGCCTTGCACGCCTTCGTTGGTGCGCAGCCGTACAGCGCGGGATCGCCGCTGCCGCCGCAGTCCACATCCGTCTCGGTTCCGTTCTGCACACCGTCGGTGAAGGTCGGCGGCTGACAAGCGAGACCGGCGCCCAGGTCGGCGCAGACCCCGTCGATGCAGTCCCCGGCCACCTGGCAACCAAGGTTGTCGGCGCAGCGCGGGCAGGCGAGGCCGCCGCAGTCGATCGCGGTCTCGCTGCCGTTCTGGATCCCGTCGTTGCAGACAGGCGTGATGCATTTTCCGCCAACGCACACGTCGCTCGCGCAGTCACCGCGTGCGACGCACTTCTTGCCATCGACGCACATGGGGTTGCCCATGCCGCCGCAGTCCACGTCGGTCTCGGTGCCGTTCTGCACGCCATCCATCGAGGTGGGCGCCTGGCACAGAAGACCGGTGCCCTTGTCCGCGCAGACCTTGCTGGTGCAGTCCACGCCGGTCTTGCACTTCTTCAGCACGTCGCAGGCGGGGCAGGTGCCGCCGCAGTCGAGGTCCGTCTCCGTCTGGTTCACGACGCCGTCGCTGCAGGTCGACGCAGCGCACGTCTTGTTCGGATTGCAGACCTTGGAGGGACAGTCCGCGCCCGTCTTGCACGCGATCGGACCGGCATCAGAGCCGGAGTCCTTGCCGCCCGCATCCTTGGCGACGATGCCCCCGTCAGCCTGAGGTCCCACGGAGCCATCGCCCGTGCCGTCGCCCGCGTCTTCGAGGCCGTTGTCCGGTGACGTCGTGCCGTTGCCGCACGCAACTGTCACCGCGACTCCGACGATCACGATGCCGGTGAGCAACCAGCGTCCAGACGTTCGCATGCGAGAAGCCTCCAACCTTCAACAGTACACGCCGTTCCGGCATGACGCTGCGCTATTCGGCAATGGTAGAGGTACGGCAGTGTCGCCACAGCAGGCGCGCCTCACTCACCTCGCACTGGCTTCCCACTCAACTCGCACTCACTTCCCACTCACCCCGCACTCACTTCCTCATTGCCGCGGGAGTTCATGTCGTTTGAGGGAGCGCGGCGGGTGCTGGGGCTTTCGGTCGCTTCCAGATCCGCCCGTCCACCCAGAAGTGGTGCACGTTCAGCGCGGCTGGCACCAGGATGAACGCGCCGTTCTCGTCCAGCGGGGTCACGTGCGGCAGCGCGCGCGCCACGCCTTCGAAGAGGAGAAGCCCCACGCCCACGAGTCCCATGAACCAGAACACCGGGCGCACCTCGGTCTTCGCGCGCTCGCGCCAGCCGCATACGGCCAGGTACTGGGTGCAATGAAAGAACGGGATCGCGAACGGAAGCCAGATCGCAAGATCTCCTGTCCACGGGGCGGTTGCGCCGGGTAGCCGCAGGCGCGGCACGATGAACCACGCCACGTTGGTCCCGAAGAGCACCCACACCATCGGATCCAGGCCGCGGCCACGCTGGCGTCGCGACAGGTAGTCGCTGGCGCCGAACGAGCCGATCGCAACGACGCCAACGCAGAGCGCGACCGGATATCCAACGCCGGGGAGGATCTCGAGCGGAATGGAGCGGGCGTCATCCGCCACCTGGAACGCCTGACTGTCGTCCACGATGACCAGCATCAGAAAGACGCCCACGAGAAGGAATGCGAGCTGCGCGAGCGAGCGAGACGTACCCGTGAGCGGCGCGCCGCGGCGATGCGCATACATCGAGGCCACGCCAAAGTGCTGCGCGGCGTAGTGATGCGCGGACCAGCACAGGTAGAGCGTCACCAGGGGCCGCAGCACGAGATCCGGCCGCACCGCGCCGAACAACACGACGCCGATCATCACCAGCGATGCAAGGATGAGCGCGGTGAAGACCTGTGGCTTCTCACGGCGCTCCTTCACCACCAGCGAGTACGTCGCGGCGTAGTGCGGATAGTTGCACAATACACCCAGATGGAGGAACGCGATCACGATCAGCCCGGCGGACGGGCGGAACGCCGCGGTCGCCAGACCGGCGAGCACGGCAAAGCCTACGGACCCGACGCCTGCGATGAGAAGGAGGTCCACGGCCGGGCTCCAGATCCATCGGGTCGGTTGCTTCGGCAGCGCATGCCAGCGGATCGGCTCACCCACCCTCCGAATCGTAGCCCAGGAGCGGCGCGCTGATCTACCTCACGCGTCTTTGCTCGGCACGACCAGGTATTTCTCGCCCGTGGCCCGCCTTCCGTAGCTGTTCATGGCTTCCATCGACAGGGTCTCGGCCAGGGAGCCCTCTCCCGAGTACGCGCTTGCGAAGATGGTCTTGAGCTCGCGGGCGATGCGCTCCTGGAGCTTCATGGTCGCGGCGGGTCCGATCTTCTGGGTGAAGGGAGACACGAGCCAACCGCCGACTCCCCAGGCCAGACCGAAGCTGCGCGAGAGCTCCGTCGGGCCCATGTCGAGGGCGCCATAGATGTAGACCTGCTTGTGTGTGCTCGAGCCGTAGCGGCTGTAGCCCTTGGCCGTCTTGTTGATCGCGGCCTCCATGCACGTCAGGATCTGCCCGGCGATCTTGCCACCGCCGATCGCATCGAATGCAAGCGTGGCGCCGGTGATGGCGAGGGCCTCCGTGAGCTCCTCCATGAACGAAGGCGAAGATGAATTGCAGATGTGCGCCGCGCCGAGCGTCCTGAGCGCAGCGGCCTGCTCCTCTTTTCGCACGATGTTCACGAGCGGAACCTTGTCGGCGATGCAGAGCCGATTCAACATCAGCCCGAGATTGGACGCGGCCGCCGTGTGCACGAGCGCCTTGTGACCTTCTAGCTTCATGGTCTCGACCATGCCGAGCGCGGTGAGCGGATTGACGAAGCACGACGCGCCGTCCTTCGCCGTGGTTCCCTCGAGGAGCACCAGGCATTGCTGGACCTTCACGGTGCGATACTGCGAGAACATGGCGCCGCCCAGGACCGCCACGGTCTTGCCCATGAGCGCGCTCGCCGCGTCGGAAGCGCCCGCGCGGACCACCACACCAGCGCCCTCGTTCCCGACAGGCATCGACACATCGATGCGCGCGGACATCGCCCGCATCGCCTTCTCGGGGACCGTCGCGGTGACGACGGTGTCTGCGCCCGCGCCGGTCACCTTCGCCGTGCTCATGTCCGCGGCGCCGAAGAGCAGCCCGAGATCCGACGGATTGATCGGCGCTGCATCCACGCGAACGACCACTTCATCGGCCGCCGGCTCCGGAGTGGGGACGCGGAGAAGCGAGATCTCCAGCACCCCGTCCTTCTTCACGAGCGAACGCAGCTGAAGACCCGAGTCCGAACCATCCGTCGCCATGAGCTCTCCTCCGTTCCGTCCCGCAGGCTACAGCAACCCGGCCCGCTGTACGTGCCCGACGCTGCAGCCGTGACGGCCCTCAAGCATTCGCGCGCGGGCCGATCGGGTCGGGGCGGCACATGATGAGGCGCTACTTGCCGCGCCGCTTCGCCTCCGCGGGCATGTTCGGATGACGGTGCAACAGGTTGCGGAGCTGTGAGTCGCGTTGAACGAGCGGTTGCCGAGACACGTGCGCAAGGAGCATCGACGGCGTGTCGCTGATCGCCAGACCCTTGTCCTCCAGGAAGGCGAGGATGTTGTCGATCCGCTCGCCGGGCAGTCCGGTGAGGCTCATGAGCTCGTCCCTGCCGAGCGGCTCGTCGAGTCGGGAGAGCACGAACCCTTCCTCGGCGCTCAACGCAAGGTCGGAGAGTGCAATCACCGCGTTCGGATTTCGCGACCACCGGGACACCGCACAAAGGTAGCACGCCCGCGCGCTTGCCGCGGCTCGTACCAAGGACCTTTGCGGGCGGGGAATCGTTTCCTCAGGTAGAGTGAGGACGCTCGACATGGCGATGTTCAGCTCGGATCCGGCGGTGGCGAAGAAGCAGATGCTTGCGATCGTCTTCTTGCTGACCGCATTCGGTCACACGGACGGCAAGTTCGCGCTCTCCGAGAAGCGCTTCGTCCAGGAGAAGATCGCGAAGCTGGTCGAAGAGCGAATGCTCGAGGCCATGCCCGACCCCCTCGCGCGGCATGTGGCGACGGAGCGCGTGACGCTCCAGTTCCAGCGCGTGGCCGCGGCGATCGATCGCGAGATCGCCGCGCTCTTCACGGAGTCGGTCGCGGAGGGCGAGAGCACGGAGCAGTTCGTCCACGCCAGGCTGGCGCTGCGTTGCTACGAGCTGCTTCGTCCGTTCGACGAAGAGCAGCGCGCGACGGTCTTCGAGACCGTCAACGAGCTCATCCTCGCCGACGGCGTCGCGCACCCCGAAGAAGAGAAGCTGCGCGAGAACATCCTGCGGCTGCTCGCGGCGCCGGTCGAGCTCGCGAAGATCGACGTCCAGGAGACGGTCGTCGCGCGGCAGATAGAGCTCGACCCGCCGGAGGTGCTCGTGGCGAAGACGGCCGACCACCCGTTCTTCACGAGGCAAGAGCGATCATACCCGCGCGACCAGACCGGCTTCGTCAAGGACGCCAGCGAAGACGTCGCGCTGGTCCACAAGGTCCTCCGCACGCTCGAGGAACAACGCAAGGTCGGCGCGGGCAAGCTCACGGGCGCTGCGACCTTCGCTGACTTCGCCGGCAAGGCCCCCTTCCTGGATGGACACGTCCACGTTCTTCCGCCCGATCCGCGTACGCAGTACGAGCTGATCGTCCTCGGCGATCTGCATGGCTGCTACTCGTGCCTCAAGGGCGCCTTGATGCAGACGGACTTCCTCAAGAAGGTGCAGGCACACGCCGACGATCCGGAGAACACGCCGGACACGCGGCTCGTGCTGCTCGGCGACTACATCGATCGCGGCCGTTTCAGCTTCGACGGCGTGCTGCGAATGGCGATGCAGCTGTTCGTGACCGTGCCGGACTCCGTGTACTTCTTGCGCGGCAACCACGAGTACTACCTGGAACATCAGGGGCGCATCCTCGCCCCCGTCCGCCCCGCGGAGGGCATGATGGGGCTGCAAGGCGTGGCGAGCGACGCGTACTTCAAGGAGTACATGCAGCTCTTCGAGGCGCTGCCGACGTCGCTCGCGTTCGACCGATTCTTCTTCGTGCACGGCGGCCTCCCGCGAGACGCGGAGCTCGCGGAGAAGTGGAAGGACCTCTCGACGCTCAACGATCCCGACCTGCGCTTCCAGATGATGTGGAGCGATCCCAGCGACACGGAGGTCGTCCCGGACGAGCTGCAGAAGGCCGCCGCGCGCTTCAGCTACGGCTCGCATCAGTTCCGAAGCTTCCTCGCGCGCATCGGGTGCTCCGTGATGATCCGCGGCCACGAGCGCATCATCGAGGGCTTCCGCACCACGTACGACTTCCCCGACGCAAAGCTCTTCACCTTGTTCTCGGCAGGAGGCGCGACGAGCCTCGATCTCCCCGAGACCAGCAACTACCGCGAGGTGACGCCCATGGGGCTCACCATTCGCTGGCAGAGCGGCAAGAGCCGCATCACACCGTTCGCGATCGACTGGGCACGCTACAACGACCCCGCACGCAACCGCTTCCTCACGTAAGAGAGCGCGCCTGATGCTCAGGGAACGTTCGGCCCACCTGGTGTTGGTGTGGTGGTGAACTTGAAGTCGGCGGTGGCGTTGTTCGCGTCCGCGCCGTTTGGCAGCCGTGACAGCGAGCCGGCGGCGCTATTGGAGTCGACCGCTGCCGTGGCCGTTCCCTCCACGAAGTTGCGAGGCGTCATGACACCGGTGACGTCCGCTGCCGTGACAGCGCCGCCGTAAGAGAGCGCGTCGAGCAGGTTCCCCGTGGCCTTGTCGAGCAAGCCCACAGCGGCAGTGCCGTTTCGCAGCGCGTTGGTCGAGGTCGGCAAGGCAATCCGAGCAACGCCCGCATCGGGGCCCGACACGTTGGGGCTCGCGACGAGCAGGTACTTGCCCGGAGCGAGCGGGCCCTTCAGATCCACGCGTCCGTACTCGGAGGTGGTGGAGACGAGCACCAGCGCCACGTTGCTGAGGTCCAGCGTCAACGCGGTCGGGTTATAAATCTCGACGAATTCCGCGGCGTCCGTACCGACCTGATCGTAGTCCACCTCGTTGATCACGAGGCCGACCGAGGTGCCGCCTTCGAGGAGCGTCACGGCGCCGTCGACAACCGTCTCACCCGGTCCGCCGGGCCCCACGACCAGCCCCGCGTCGCCCTGCCCGTAGGTGGAAACCGGGTCGATCGAGCCAACATCCGGTCGGGTGGAGCCCCCGTCGTCCGCGTCGCCCGTGGTCTCGGAGCCGCCAGCGCACCCGCCAAAACCCGCAAGGGTCATGAGCAGCGCCAGACCGAGGGCCCCCGCGTTTTCCCGAATCCGTCTCATCAGCAGGCCGAGCTTAGCTCGATGCGCGGCCGCGTGCTACAGCCGGGCGCCGATGCGTCATCTCCTTCGCCTCCTTGTAGCGTTGTTCGTCCTTGGCCTCGCGATCGCCCCCTCGGGTTGCTCGGAGGAGCGAGACCCCATCAACCGCGTGCAGTCTGCAGCCTTGCCGAAGACCTTCTTCGTGGGCGAGAAGCTGGCTGATCCGAGCGACGATCCCGAGTTCTACATGCACACGACCGTGGTCGACGTGGCCGCTGGTGCGGACTCCGAAGGGCTCTTCACCAGCTCCGACGCGCAGCCAACCGTACGCGTGAAATGGGAGATCACGGAGAAGTCGTTGCTCGCGCGGCTCACCTACGAGCGCATCACCGACACCGATCACACGGGGCTCCGCGCGACCCCCAACGGCCAGGTCGTGGCCGCGTTCGACATCACCGGACACTTCGACATTCGCCGTGAGTACAACAGCGTCACCGGCGAGGAGTCGAACGTCATCCTCGAGAACACGACGGACCGCGCCTGGTACGACCGCTCCTTCTTCCGCGTCGACTGGTCGAAGAACCTCATCACCACGGCCTACGAGCTCGACACGGTCTCCGCTCTCGGGATCGAAGGCGCCGTCGCCTTCGAGGCGCTCACCTACTACGTGGACGACCCGAAGAGCCCCGATCACCCGGTGGTCGACCTCGCGAACGGCTACCTCGACACCACGATCAAGGTCTTCGCGAAGCCGCAGATGATTCACGATCCTGACTGGGGCGACGTGCCGGCTTGCTACCTCACGGGGAACGCCCCGCTGGCGAACTGCAACCCGAGCGAGGTGGTTCTCCGTCAGGCCTTCATGAAGGTCGTCGATCACGACTTCGAGGCCCTCGACTACGACGGCAACCGCATGGATCTGTTCGGATGGTTCTCTAACGATCGCTTTGGCTACGATCGGCACTACGGCATCGTCGACGACAAGTGGCACCGCTTCGCGTCGAAGTGGAACGTGTTCGAGAAGTCGCACGCGAGCCCCGTCGTCGCATGCGCGTCACCCAGCTCCACGCCGGTCGGCAAGGACCCGCACCGCGACGAGAACGCGGACGGCACGGAGGACGAGTGCGCAAGCGTCGGCCGCGGCTCGCGCTGCGACGCGTTCCGTGGAGAATGCACGCTTCCCCTGCGCGACCGCAAGGTGAAGACCACGGTCTGGTACGTGAACCAGGGCTTCGCGGAGGACCTCTTCGAAGGCACGGCGAAGATGCTCGACGGATGGAGCGAAGCCACGCGCGTCGCGATCCAGGCCGGGCGGCTCGCCGAGTGCCGCAAGACGAAGGGCGCAAGCTGCAACGCCGAGATGGGCTGGCCCGCTCGCTGGGCAGACGACTTCTCGCCGCCGGTCGGCTCCGGCTCGGCTGCGGAGGTCGGACGCGTCTTCGTGCTCTGCCACAACCCCGTCGACCCCACGAAGGACGACCCCGCGTGCGGTGCGGCAGCGGACAAGGATGGCGTGCCGATCGTCCGCCGCCTCGGTGACATTCGATACAACTTCATCAACCTGGTCGCGTCGCCGCAGTTCGAGAGCCCCTGGGGCATCATGGTCGACGCCGAGGATCCGCTCACCGGCGAGAAGATCGCGGGCAGCGTCAACCAGTGGTCGGCCGTGCTCGATCGCGCGGCGGCGACGCTCGTCGATCTCCTGGCCCTCCTCAATGGAGAGATGCTGCCGACCGACTACATCGAAGGTCAGAACGTGTCCGCGTGGGTCGCGGCAAACCGTCCCGGCGGTAAGGGCGAGGCGTTCGTCGCCATGGATGCGAACGAGACGGCGTCGCGCGCGGCTGCGTTCGATCCCCAGGTGATCGCCCCGTACCTTGGCGGGCTCTCGGGCGCGCAGAAGGTCTCGCACGCACCGCCCGCACAGCGTCGCAAGCAACGCTTGCAGTCGCTGCTGGACGCGAATCGCCTGGGCCCCGGCAACGGCGTCCTCGCTTCGCGGCTCACCCAGCTCAAGAGCACGTCGATCGAAGCAGCGATGGTCTCGCCGGAAATGGCGCAGGCTGCGGGCTTCGATCCGAGCATGCCGGTCACGAAGGACGCGATCAAGCGCGGCACTCCGTTCGGCAAGATGAACCCTGTCCTCCGTCGCGAGCGCGACCGCTCGAAGCGAATGGCGCAGGCCGCACGGCACTCCTGCAAGCTGGACTCACCCGAGCCGGACAACCTGCTTGGCCTCGCGAAGTACGCGGCGCGCCTCTTCCCCAAGCCGGATCCCAAGAATCCGACGGCGGTCGCCACGCACAAGGATGCAGTCTACAACTGGGCGCGCCACGAGTACTCCGCTTCGGTCTACGCGCACGAGATGGGGCACTCGATGGGGCTCCGTCACAACTTCGCGGCCTCGTTCGACTCGCTGAACTACGCCCCCCAGTACTGGCAGCTGCGCACGAACAACGGCACGGTCACCGCCGCGTGCGCTGACGGCAACACCAACGGCGCCGCCTGCGTGGGTCCACGCTGGAAGGATCCCCTCACCGTCGACGAGACAGACGGCAACATCCACAAGTACGGCACCACCAGCGTCATGGACTATCCGGGCGACCAGAACCACGACATGGACCTCCAGGGCAAATACGATCGCGCCGCGATCCGCTTTGGCTATGGCGGCGTCGTCGATGTCTGGGATGGCGGTGGCGTCAGCGTGACCGGCAGCGGCGATGGGCGAAAGAAGGCGTACGAGCTCAGCGCCTTCGCGCAGGGAACGGGCCTCTTCGGGATCGAAGACCTCCCCACGGTCGATCCCGCGGTCGGACCGGCCCACCTCCACTACAGCGCATACCAGACGGAGTTCGGCTTGCTCGGGGACTGCACGGCGTCATCCGCGCCGGACGCGATCCTCGGCAAGAAGTGCAACGAGCATGCGATGGACGTCGTGGGCTACGACGTCATGCGCGATTTCGCCGCCGATCCCGCCTGGGCGAGCTACCTGTTCGGGATCGCGCCACGCTCGGTTGACGACAAGGGTCGCGTGCGACGCGGCTACATGTTCATGAGCGACGAGTACGCCGATTCCGGCAACGTCCCTGCCTTCACCTACGACGCAGGCGCGGACGCGTACGAGCAGATTCGCTTCCTCGAGGCCGCCTACGAGAACCGCTACATCCTGGACGCCTTCCGTCACAACCGCGTGAACTTCAACTCCGAGGCCGTGGTCGGGCGCCTGCAAGCGCACTACCTGGACACGATCCAGCTCATCTCGAAGACGTTCGCCTTCGGAATGGTGCTCTCGGCCGACGATCCGAGCGTCCCCAACAAGGAGCTCCTGGACGACGGCAACTGGGGTGCGCTCAGCATGGGCAGCACGATCGCGTTCGACATGTTCGCGCGCATCCTCACGCGCCCCGAGCCCGGGTACTACTGCAACGCAAACGCGGACAGCTGCGTCGGCGGGCAACCTTACGGGCTCGATCTCGATCTCTACGTGGCCGACTCCGCGCCGCTCCCTGCGGCCTCTCCTTACGACTTCCACTTGCCGCTCGGCCCAGGTCGCTACGTCCACAACGACTTCGACTACGGCAAGGGTTACTGGTGGGCCGACTACCAGAAGCAAGTCGGCGCCTATTACGAGAAGACGTGGGCGACCTTCTACCTCGCAGAGGCGTTCGACTCCTTCATCTCGAATTCGAAGGAAGACTTCGTGGACGGCCGCTACAAGAACGTGAACTTCGCCACGGTGTATCCCGCGCAGACGCGGCGCCTGTTCGCGTCGCTCTTCACCGGCGACACGGCGCAGTTCGGGCCGTGGGTCGCTGGCTCGAAGGCGCCGGGCACGAATCCAGCGGATGGCGTCATCACCTACCCCGCGTGGCACGCGCTCACCGACGTGGGCCTTGGCACGCGCCCCGCGAACGCGAAGCTCCTGGACCCCAACTGGGGCTTCAACGAGCAGCTCTACGCCATGGTCTGGTCCACGATGTACTTCCCGACGAACTGGTCACAGAGCTTCGTTGACGAGTCGCGGATCACGACGCTCGCAGCCGACCAGGTCAACTGGCCAGTCACCGAGACCTTCACGTTCTACGATCCCCAGAGCGGCAAGACGTACCGCGCGCACTCGACAGGGACAGAGAGTATCTTCGGCGTCGATCACGAGAAGGGCATCGGCGCACGCATGCTCGAGTGGGCGACCACGCTGCTCATCCAGACGTACATCGTCGAGACCGACGCGATGGGCTTCATCAAGTACAACGCCGACGGCACCGTGAAGCTACAGCTCGACGTCAACGGTCTACCGCAGAAGGACCCCATGGCGCCGGGCGCAGACGCGCAGCTCCGGAAGTACATGGACCAGGTGGACATCTTCCGGCAGCTCACCGCCGAGTTCTCCCGCTCGCTCGGAGACGCTGACCTCCCCCAACCTTGAGCGCGTCTCAGTCACCGGCCTCCAAGTCGTCAGCATCGCCGTCGGGTCCGTCGTCACCCGCGTCGGCGGTGGTGCTCGCGTCCGCCGTACCGTCGCTCGCGTCGACCGCTGTGCCGTCGGCAAGGTTGCCGGCATCGTCCGCGCTGCCCGCGTCGCCGCCGTCGTAGGTGCAGGTCGGCTCGTTGCCGGTGCTCATGCACCACTTGCACGTCCTGTAGGCGGCGAGCGCCGCAACGCACGTGGGGTCATCGGCGGCGCCAAGGGCGACCGTGGTCGCGTAGGGCGGGCACACCGTGGAGACGTAGGTGGTGCCACTACCGACCAGACACACGGGATCGCAGCCCGAGCTCCCCGTGCCTCCGGTGACGATGTCGAGCGCGGTGTAGTCGTCGAGGCAGTCGTTCGCTTGCTCGTAGAGCTGCGCGCTGTAGATGTGCGTCGGCGTGTCGTCGCAACCAGGCGCGACCCAGAGCGTGAGCGTGAGCGGCGCGAGCACGGCGATGAGCGCGAATGCAGCCTTCGGAAGACGCATCATGGGCCTCCGAACGTCGCGCCCACCGAGGCGAAGAACGTTCGCCCCGGCTGCAGCATCGTCGTCTGGCGGAACTCGGTGCTCACGGGCGCGACCTGCCGCCAGTCGGCGATGTTGTAGAAGCCGACCGCATAGCGCACGCCCCACTTCGGCTCGACGCCCGAGAGGATCAGGTCCCAGATGACCGATGCGTCGGTCTTGTTCTGCGGGTCGGGGCTCGTTGCCTGGTCATTGCGATCAAAGCGCGCGCCTTCGAGCGTGACGCGCGTCATGGCGGTGAGCGCACGGCCGAGCACGGGGACCGCGCCCTTCACCGAGACGAGCCACGGCGGCACGTTGGGGACCTCGCGGAGATCAGCGCTACGTCTGTATGCGAGGACATCGGAGACCTGATCGGACTTCATGTACTGCGAGCGCTGGAGCGAGCCGGCCGCCGAGAGCATCCAGCCCGATTTCCATTCGCGGCGCGCCTCGAGCTCGGTGCCGACACTCGTGACCGGCGTCTGCGTGTTCGTGTATTGCGAGATCTGCTGTACCGGATCGATGTCGCGCAGCACGATGAGGTTACGAACGTAGTTGCCATAGACGGAGAGGATGCCGGTCGTGGTCGTGGAGAATCGGTGTGAGTACTCGACCTCGGCCGAGTAGACGTCCTCCGGACGGAGGTCTGGCGCAGGGGGCTGTCCGTATCCAGAGTAGTAGAGCTCGTAGATGCTCGGCGCGCGGAACGCCTTGCCGACCAGCACCTTCACGTTGTCGCGCTCGTAGGGCTTCAGGATCAACGCGATGCGCGGGTTGAGCGACGAGCCGAACGTCGAATAGGTGTCGAAGCGCGCGCCCGCGGAGATCTTCGCGCGGTCCGACGGAGAGACGTCGGCGAGGAGATACGCGGCGCCGACGACGAACGGGCGCCGATCGTCGAGGACGGTCCCTTGCTGCTCGTCCGCGACCGTCTGGTGCACGGCGAAGTGGTCCTGCACCTCGCCGCCGCCAGTGAGCCGAAGTCGCGACCACGGCGAGTAGATGAAGCGTTGCTCCGCGCCGACCCATGCGCCGTCGTACCCATCTACCTCGATGCCGGACGGGGGGAGGTGAGCGAAGGTGCCGCGGTAGCCGTAGTAGTTGGCGTGCGCGCGTGAGAGCGACTGCAATGAGTCGGTGATCTTCGGCTCGTATCGCAGCTCCAACATCCCGCGCGTGTCGGTCTGGCGCGTGCGCTTGTCGCCGACGATCGTCACGAACTCGCCGCTCGGCAGGTGCTTCTGCTGGGAATTGAGCGACCACTGCGCCGTGAGCGCCTTCCACCAGACCTGTCCGGTCCACGTGCCCACGTTGAGCCCGTCCACGCCGCGCGCATTGCCGGCGACCGATGCTGGGCCGTCGGACACGTGTTCGGGGAAGAAGAAGTCGCGCCCTGCGCCCTTGCCGCCGGAGAAGGACACCCACGCGCCGGAGTCGGGCCCGAAGTGCCGCGTGACGCGCATGCGCCCGCGCATCATTCCAGCCTCGGGGGTGGAGGCGCCGACCTCCCAACCGTCGGGCGCGTCGCGTCCGCGAGGGACGAGATTGATGACGCCCGAGAACGCGTTGGTGCCGTACAGCACGGACCCCGGGCCGCGCACGACCTCGATGTGGTCGATGTCTTCGATGTCGGTCCTGAGGTCGTAGCTGACATACGACGAGCCGATCCAGTTGTCGTTCATCGGCTGTCCGTCGAGCAGGACGAGCACGCGGTTGCCATAGCTGCCCGGATAGCCGAGCCCGCGAAAGCCAAGCGATGGGTAGGAGCGATCGTCGGAGACATAGACGCCGCGCGTACCGCGTAGCGCCTCGGCCACGGTGGGATAGCTCATCGCGCGGAGCTCGGCGCTCGGCAAGACGGAGACGGAGCCGGGCGCGTCCTCGACGGCCTCGGAGGCGCGCGACGCAGCCTGGACCTGCTCCGCCGGCTCGAGGCTCGCCTCGATCTTCACCTGTTTGTCCGTCTCGACGACGACGACCTGGTCGACGGGACGAAACCCGCGCAGGCTGACCCGCACGCGATGCGTCCCGATCGGCGTGGTGACGACGGCGGGAGCGAAGCCTTGCGCGCGGCCATCGACCTCGATGAGCGCGCTTGGCTCGTCGGCCTCGACGACCACGGCGCCCGTCCTCGCAGCGAACGCCACGAGCTGCGGCGGATGCACCGGGACCGTCTCCTTTGCGGTGACAGCGACGACGATCTGCGTGCTCTGGAATCCAGCGCGAGAGACGTACATCGTGTGTGTACCCGGTGTGGCCGGGAGATCGCACGGGACGACGCAGCCGGGAGGACCGCCCTCGCTGTCGAGGCGTACCTCGGCGCCTGCCGTGTCTCCAGTCACGCGGATGGTTCCGAGAATGCGTACGAGCCTGAGCGAGACCACGGACTCCCGGCCGAGCGTCGCGTCGACGACGTCCGAGCTCACGTCCTCGTATCCGTCGAGCTCGGCGATCACCCTGTATTTCCCAGGCGGAAGGCCAAGTCGCTGCGGCGCGTTGCCGCGCTCGCCGAGGTCCTTGCGATCGAGATAGAGCCTCGCGCCCGGAGGAACCGTGACGACCTTCAGCACGCCGACCCTCGGAGCGATGCGCGCGATGGCCTCCTCGACGCGCGCGCGCGTGGGCGCGTCCTTCTCTCCGTCGAGAGCGCGTACGTAGTAGCGATACGCCTCGGGATAGCGCTTCAGTTGCTCGTACGTGCGCGCGATGTTGTAGACGACGTTGCGGTTGGGCGCGAGCCGGTTCGACGCGAGGAAGTGCTCGAGCGCCCCCACGAAATCGTGAGCCTTGTAGCGCTCTGCGCCGAGCTGGAACTGGAGGTCAACTTCGTCGGCCACGTCGTCCGCAAGAGCAGAGGGCGAGAGCATGACGAGCGCCGCAAACGCCGCAAACATCGTGAAGGAGCGGCGTTGGCGGCGCATCAGTGCGTGAGCTTGATGTCGAGAGGTACGGAGCCTGCCGGCTGCGCCGGATGCAGGGGTCGATGCGTCGGTGCGCTCGCCGATCGGGAGGGCGCGGAGGATGACGAGGACGCTGTCGCGGCATTCTCCGCGCTGCTGCCAATGCTGGCAGGAGAGCTGGCAGGAGTGCTGGCAGGAGACGCGACAGACGTGGACGCGGAGGGTTGCGCTGGAGGAGTGGCTGTCGGCACGGAGGGGGAGGCGGAGGCGGACGGCTGGTCGTGCCGATCTCCGAAGCCCCCGAACACAAGAACGCCGATGCAGGCGACCGCGACGATCGCCGCACCCGCGACGATGATCTTCGCGAGCGGCTTCGGGCGCTCCTCCACGCGCTCCACGTTCTCCGCAAGCAAGGGCGTATTCGCGGTGCCTCCGAGGCTCAGATTTTGCGCCACCGCGCCCACCGCGCCCGATGCGCCCGATGCGACGGGCGGGGTCGGTTGGGGAGCCGCGCCGATCAGACCGCCGGAAGACGGATGCTGCGCGAACGGGTTCGATCTCACGCTCGGTGGTGCCACCGCTACGAACGTCGGCTGGGTACCAAGCGACTGCGCCTCGCCCGGGCCGCTCTGCGCGAGCTCCAACGAAGGCCTGGACGCGACCGCACCGGGCACCACGCCCGCCAGTGCCACGAGCGCCTCCGCCATCTGCTGTGCGTTCTGGAAGCGATCGGCCGGCTCGCGGGCGCACGCGCGAAAGAACCAGGCATCAAGCCCAGCGGGCAGCGCCGGCTGCAGCTTGACGAGGCTCGGCAGCGTACGCGTGCAGATCTGCAGGATGAGATCGCCGAACGACGCGCCGGCGAAGGGCTGAACGCACGTGAGCGCCGTGTAGACGACGAGGCCCAGAGAGTAGAGATCGGAGCGACCGTCGATCCCGCGGAGTCCGCGTGCCTGCTCGGGGCTCATGTAGAGCGGCGTGCCGATCATCGCGCCCGTGCGGGTCGTGGACTGCGTCTCGTCGGCCATGGAGAACTTGGCGATGCCGAAATCGAGGACCTTCACGACGACGCCGTCGTCGTCCTCGGACTCGGACATGAAGATGTTGTCCGGCTTGATGTCGCGATGGATGATTCCGAGCGTGTGCGCGCGGCCGAGCGCCCGCGCTACGTGCGTGACGATCTGGACGACGCCAGCAAGGGGCATCGCGCCGGCGCGCTCGAGCCGCGCCTGGAGGGACTCACCGCGCAGGAGCTCCATGGCGATGAACGGCGTGCCGTCCTCGAGCTCTCCGTTGTCGAAGATCTGCACGACGTGGCGCGACTGCAGCTTCGCGCCCGCCTTCGCCTCCGTGTCGAAGCGTTTTCGGATCTCCGCGTGACGCGCAAGATCGCTGGTGATGAGCTTCACCGCGACCTGTTTTCCGAGGCCAAGATGGGTGGCAGACCAGACCGTGCCCATGCCGCCCTGACCGATCATGGCCTCCAGCTTGTACTTGCCCGCAAGCACGGCGCCAGCCGCGACCACGGGGGACGTGGGCACCTCACTCCCCATTCTCCTAGCGTACCGCGGCCGAGCGGTCCTTGTCCGCTGATTTGCGTATTTGCGCGGCGTGATATCAATGGCGGGTGTCCCGTCACACTGCTCCTATTGCTTCGGTCGTGCTCGCCGCGTCGGCGTTCATCCTCATCATGGTGAGCGTCTCGTGCAGGAAGAAAGAGTGCACGATCGCGGACCAGTGCCCGAACGGAGGCGACGAGTGCGGGTGGCTCGTCAGCGACAAGACGCCCCTCTGCCCGCCGAAGATGGAGAAGGCGCGGCTGGTGAAGGTCTGCGAGCGCGAGAACCTGATGGGCGCAGGGCGAATCGGCGTGTTCTGCCCGTCGCCGTGAAACCCGCAGAGGCCTGACGATCAGTCCAAGGTCCCGGCGGCACGCGGGTCCAAGCCCCATCGCTTCGGCGCGGAGGTCATCCATGCGGCGTCTCTTCATGCGGGTGCTCGCGCTGGGTTTTGCGATCACGGTTCTCTTCGGGCTGGTCGCGCACGCAACCCTCACGAGCGGCTGCTCGAAGCCAGAGCCCGTCGCACGCGAGCCCGATCCTGCATCGAACGCGCAAGCGGCGCCCACACTGGCGTCAGCGCCGGCGCCCGCCTCGACACCAACGACTGTCGTGACGCCTGCTGCGACCGCCAGCGCAGACACGCCCGTCGTGAAAGCAGTCACCACACCAGAGGCCAAGCCACAGACGAAGCCTGCGACGAAGCCAGGCGGCAAGTCTGCCCCGCCCTCGCAGAATGCGAACCCTCCGCCGAGCTACTTTGGTGGCTCCAAGTCCGGCGTCATCTTCAGGCCGAGCGAGTGAGCTTCTCGGTGCTTCTCTCCGCGCTCGCGAGCTTCGCGCTGCTTGCCGCGGTCTTCGTTCCGCTGGAACGTCTCTTTCCCGCGCGCCCCGGACAGAAGATCCTTCGCAGGAACGTGACCGTGGATGTGTGCTTCTTCGCAGGTCAGTACCTGGCGTGGACGAGCGTCGCGGTCTGGGTGCTTGCGCGTGTGGAGCCGCTCGTGCGCCACTCGCCCTTGTCGGCAAGCACGTCACTGCCGCTCGTCATTCAAGTGGTCCTCGCGGTCGCGGGTGGCGACTTCGTCGTCTACTGGTTCCACCGTGCGTGTCATGCATGGGGACCGCTCTGGCGGTTTCACGCTGTGCATCACACCGCAGAGGAGCTGGACTGGGTCGCCGCGCACCGCGAGCACCCGGTCGACGGCGTGATCACGCAGCTATGCATGAATCTCCCTGCATTCGTGCTGGGCGTGCCGATGAGCGCGCTCGCCGGCATCATCGTCTTCCGCGGGATCTGGGCGGTGTTCATCCACTCGAACGTGCGGCTGCCACTCGGCCCGCTGCGCTTTCTCTTCGGCGCGCCGGAGCTGCATCACTGGCACCACGCACGCCTCGAACGCACGGCGCACAACTTCTCCAACTTGGGCCCGTGGGTCGACGTGCTCTTCGGCACCTATCACCGGCCCCTTGGCGAGGAAAACTATCCGCTGGGCGTGCCCGAGTCATGGCCGCAAGGCTACCTCGCCCAGCTCGCGAAGCCGTTCCGCCGCGACCCCCGGAAGGTGACGGGCGTGCGCAACCACACGAACGAGAGCTCCAGCGCCGCGCGTTGACTCAGCGGCACGCTGCGGAACGGCCGCCTGCCGCGGGCGTGCAGGTCTTTCCGATCGACGCGCAGTCGAAGCTGACCTTCGCGCCGCTCACGCACAAGTCGATGAGCGAGCCGTTGCACGCGTCCACCCCCGGGTCCACTGGCGTGCATGCCGCGCCGGGCCGTGTGCAGCGCCACGTCGATCACGGGGACGACGTTCGGGTGCCGCACCATGGACCAGGATCGCCGCCGCCGCCCACCTTCGTCGGTAAAAAACCCGCGGGAACGTCCGGGCGACCCGACATCGCAGGACCGGCGCGCGTTCATTTTCTCCCTACGGAAGGCCAGGATCGCCGTGGTAGGGTCGCGCCCGTGGTCTTGGGGACACTACTCGATCCGCGCTCGCCGGGCGCGCGTGTCATCGCCGATCTATTCGGCGACACGCTCATTGTGTGCTTCCTCATCTTCGGGCTCGTCGTTGCGCTCGTAACCACGGCGATTCTCCGCTTCCGCGACAAGGGCGGTCCTCCGCCGGCCCAGAACGAAGGAAACAAGCGGCTCGAGATCGCGTGGACGCTCGCGCCGGTGCTCGTTCTGCTCGGCATCTTCTATCTCACGGTGAGAGCCGTGAGCGCTTCGGACCCCGTCCCCGATCGCGCGCCGGACCTCACCGTGATCGCTCACCAGTGGTGGTGGGAGGTCCACTACAAATCGGGCGCCGTCACCGCGAACGAGATCCACATCCCGACCGGCACGGCGCTCGTCGTCGGCGTGGAGTCTGCCGACGTGATCCATGATTTCTGGGTCCCCGAGCTGGGTCGGAAGATCGACGCCATCCCGGGCCGGAGCGCCAGCATCTGGCTCCAGGCGGACGCGCCTGGCACGTACATCGGCGCGTGCGCGGAGTACTGCGGCGTGCAGCACGCGTGGATGCGCATCCAGGTCGTCGCGGAGTCGCCGGAAGAGTTTGCAGCGTGGGAGAAGCGCACGCTCGCAGCAGCGGCGACGTCGAGCGCTCCCGATGCGCAGCGAGGCGCGCACCTCTTCGCGCAGATGACGTGTGTGAAGTGCCACGCGATCGCAGGAAATGGTGAAGGCGCGAATTCCGGCCCGGACCTCACGCATTTCGCGGATCGAAAGACGCTGGGCGCGGGCGTGAGGAAGAACTCCCCGGAGGAGCTCGCGCGGTGGCTGAAGAGCCCGCAGGAGATAAAGCCCGGCTGCCACATGCCGGACGTGCAGCTCACCGATCCGCAGATCGCCGATTTCGTGGCCTACTTCGAGACCCTCCGATGACGACCGCCACCACACCGCACGTCGACGATGGCAAGCACGAGCAAGGGCACGACCACGCGGAGGAGAAGGGACCGTTCAGCTGGGTCGCCACCGTCGATCACAAGCGAATCGGCATCCTCTATCTGCTCACGTCGATCGTCTTCTTCGGGATCGGCGGAATAGAGGCGCTCCTCATCCGCATCCAGCTCGCGCACCCCGAGTCGCATTTCCTGGACCCGGAGACGTTCAACCAGATCTTCACGATGCACGGCACGACGATGATCTTCCTCGTCGTGATGCCCACGCTCGTCGGGTTCGCGAACTACTTCGTGCCGCTGATGATCGGCGCGCGCGACATGGCGTTCCCGCGCCTCAACGCGATGAGCTACTGGCTGTTCCCGCTGGGCGGCGCGCTCCTGCATTTCAGCCTGTTTGCGGGTGGCGCGCCCTCCGCAGGTTGGTTCAGCTACGCGCCGCTCGCGGAGACGCCCTTCAGCTCCAACACGGGCACCGACTACTGGATCCTCGCGTTGCTCGTGCTTGGCATCGGCTCCGTCGCGGGCGCCATCAACATCATCGCGACCGTCATCACGCTTCGTGCGCCGGGCATGACCATTCGTCGCGTCCCGCTCTTCGTGTGGATGACGTTCATCACGGCGATCCTCATCGTCCTTGCGCTGCCGGTGCTGAACGGCGCGCTCGTGATGCTCCTCATCGACCGCCAGCTGGACGCGCACTTCTTCCAGGCGCACGGCGGCGGCTCCGTCATCCTGTGGCAGCACTACTTCTGGACCTTCGGCCATCCAGAGGTCTACATCCTCGCGCTACCGGCGTTCGGCATGATCTCGGAGGTCATCCCGGTCTTCTCGCGCAAGCCGATCTTCGGCTACGAGTTCGTCGCCGGGTCCACGGTCGCCATCGCGGTCCTCTCGTTCGGCGTGTGGGCGCACCACATGTTCGCAGCGGGCCTCGGTCATCGCGCGGATATCGCGTTCGCCGCGGGAACGATGCTCATCGCGATCCCCACCGGCGTGAAGATCTTCAACTGGATCGCCACGATGTGGGGCGGCACGCTGCGCTTCACCACGTCCATGTGCTTCGCCGTCGCGTTCCTGATCGAGTTCGTGATCGGCGGGCTCTCCGGCATCACGTTCGCGGCGGCGCCGGTCGACTGGCAGATGACGGACACGTACTACGTCGTCGCGCACTTCCACTACGTCGCGCTCGGCGGCACGCTCTTCGGCATCCTCGCGGCGACGTACTACTGGTTCCCGAAGATGAGCGGCAAGCTCCTGGACGAGCGGCTCGGCAAGCTGAACTTCTGGACGATGATCATCGGCTTCAACATGACCTTCTTCGTGCAGCACTTCCTTGGCATCCTCGGGATGCCGCGGCGCGTGTACACGTACCCGGATCTGCCGAACTGGGGGACGCTCAACATGGTCTCCACCATCGGCGCGTTCGTGATGGGCTTCTCCGTTCTGCTGTTCCTCGTGAACATCGCGAAGAGCGTCCGCAACGGAAAGGCCGCGGGCGACAATCCGTGGGACGCGTGGACGCTCGAGTGGGCGACGACGTCGCCTCCGCATCCGCACAACTTCGAAAAAGTGCCGCCGGTGCGCGGGCGTCGTCCGCTCTGGGATCTCGCGAACGCGACGAAAGAAGGCAAAAACAAGCGCAAGAGCGGCGGCACGAGCACGATCCTGGAGATCGCGCCCTACGACAAGGCGATCGTGGGCGTGTGGGCGTTCATCGCGTCCGAGGCGATGTTCTTCATCATCCTCATCCTCACCTTCGTCTATTTCAACCTCTCCACGAAGGCCGCCGCCGCCAGCCTCGACGTGAAGACGACGGGCATGTTCAGCATCTGCCTGTTCGCCTCGAGCTTCACGCTCCACCGCTCCGAGAAGGCGCTCGCCGCGGGGAACGAGAGCGGGTTCCGCGGCTGGCTCATCTTCACCATCCTGCTCGGCGCCGTCTTCATGTTCGGCCAGGCGAGTGAGTACCAGAAGCTCTTCACGAGCGGGCTCAGCGTCAACACGAGCCTCTTCACGTCGACGTTCTTCACGCTCACGGGCTTCCACGGTCTGCACGTGACGCTCGGCCTGTGCGCGCTCGGCGTGATCTTGTGGCTCGCGTTCGCGGGGGATTTCAAGGGCCGCCGTCACTCCTCGGCGTTCAAGGCGATCGGGCTCTACTGGCACTTCGTGGACATCGTGTGGATCGCGGTCTTCGGCATCGTCTACGTGAGGAACGTCCTGTGACCACGGGCGAGCTCCTCCTCACCGCGTGGCAGAGCGACGTGTTCGTGTACGCGGTCGCGGCCGCGGGGGTCGTCGCGTATGCGGCGCGGATGCAGTGGAAGCTCACGCTGCGCGCGCTGTGGCTCGCGCTGGCAGCAGCGGTGTTCCTCCTCGCGTTCGTCTCGCCCATCGGCGTGCTCGCGCGCGGATATCTCTTCAGCGCGCACATGCTGCAGCACCTGCTCCTCGTCTTGGTGATCCCGCCGCTCGTGCTGTCGGCGCTGCGAACCGGATCAAAGGAGGCGCCCAACTCAACTGGTGCTCCCGGCGCCGCAGGTACTGCTGGTACTGCTGGCGCCCCCGGCGCGCGCCGCTTCGTCCTGCCGTGGCTCGCGGGCGTGTCTGCCATGTGGCTGTGGCACGCGCCCACGCTCTGCGACGCGGCATCGAACAGCATCGGTGTGCAGCGTCTGCAGACCGTCTCGCTGCTCATCATGGGATGCGCCTTTTTTTGGCCGATCGTGGGCCCGCGCACCGCGCGACGTCTCCCGCCGTTCGGCGCGATGGTCTATCTGTTCGCGGCTTGTGTCGCGTGCACCTTGCTCGGGATCTTGGTGACGTTCTCGCCCGTGGAGGTCTGCTCGATCTACGCGCACCCGGTCGATGGCCTCGGCGCGATGCCCCTGCTGCGTGACGGCTGGGGCCTCACGGCGAAAGCGGATCAGGAGATCGGCGGCCTGCTCATGTGGGTCCCCGGGTGCTTCGCGTACGCAGGCGGGATGCTGGCGATGTTCGCGCGCTACCATCGCGAAGAAGCGGCCGACGAGCTCGCCGCAAAGGAGGCCGCATGAGCGAGGCCGACGCAAAAGAGCCCGACGCGAACGAGCCCGACGCGAAGGAGCCCGTGTCCGCGAATCCGGACGCCCGCGCCGACTGGGGCGATCCGCGTCCCGCGCTCATTCCGAAGCCGTCGTTCTGGCCCATGGGGCTCGCATTCGGAACGACGCTGCTCTTCTGGGGTTTGGTCACGTCGATGGTGCTCATTCTCGTCGGCCTCGCCGTCGTGGTCACCTCGCTCACCGGTTGGATTGGAGAGATGCGTCATGAAGCAAAGCACTCCTGAGGACGCAAAAGAGGGCGCGCCCGAGAAGGACGGCGACCCGAAGGACGAGCACGGCGAGCAGGACGAGCACGACGAGCACGGGCACGTCGAGGCACCGCCCGCCTCTGCGGACACGATCGCGCGCCGTCAGCTGCTCGGAAAAATGAGCGTTGCGCTCGGCGTTGCGGGCGGCGTTGCCCTCGGCGTCCCGATGGTGGGCTTCATCGTTGCTCCGCTCTTCCGCAAGGCTCCGCGCGAGTGGCGCGCCGTCGGCAAGATCGAGCAGTTCAAGGTAGGGGAGACCGTGAACGTGGTCTTCGTCGACGCATCGCCGCTCCCATGGGCCGGTGTGACCGCGAAGACCGCCGCGTGGCTTCGGCGCGTGAGCGAGACGGAGTTCGAGGCCTTCTCGGTCAACTGCGCACACCTCGGCTGTCCGGTTCGCTGGATGGCGGAGGCGAAGCTCTTCATGTGTCCCTGTCACGGTGGCGTCTACTACCAGGACGGTTCGGTCGCCGCGGGCCCGCCGCCGCACGCGCTCCCGCAGTACCCGGTGCGCGTGACCGACGGCCAGGTCGAGATCCGCACTGACCCCATCCCGATCGGCTGACCATGGTGAAGCGTTTACTCAAGAGCGTCTGGGCGATCGTCGACGACCGCATCGGCATCACTGCGATGGTGAAGCCCATCATGCAGCACCCCGTGCCGCGCGGCGCGCACTGGTGGTACGTGTTCGGTAGCGCGACGCTCCTTGCGTTCATGGTGCAGGTGGTCACCGGTATCACGCTCGCGTTCTCGTACATCGCTTCTTCCTCGCAGGCGTACGAGACGCTGCTCTTCATCACCAACGAGGCGCCCTTCGGTCGCGTGATGCGCGGAATGCACTATTTCGGCGCATCGGCGATGGTGCTCATGGTGGGTCTCCACATGGGCCAGGTGTTCCTCTCTGGCTCTTTCAAGTTCCCGCGCGAGATGAACTGGCTCTCTGGCGTGCTGCTCCTCGCGTGCACGCTCGGGATGGGCTTCACCGGGCAGCTCTTGCGATGGGATCAGAACGCGACGTGGTCGGTCGTCGTCGGCGCGGAGCAAGCGGGCCGCATGCCGGTCATCGGTGAACCGATGGCGCGCTTCATCCTTGGTGGCGACACGGTCGGCGGTGCGACGTTGAGTCGCTTCTTCGCGATTCACGTCTTTCTCATCCCGGCCGTGATCTTTGCGTTCGTCGGGTTGCACCTGATGCTCGTCATGAGGCACGGCATCTCGGAGCCACCCACGCCGGGCGATCCGGTCGATCCGAAGACGTACCGGAAGAAGTACAAGGAGCACCTCAAGAAGGACGGCGTGCCGTTCTGGCCCGACGCCGCATGGCGCGACGCTGTGTTCGGCGTGGCGATGCTCTTCGGGATCGTCCTGCTCGCGATCTTCATCGGGCCGCCGGAAATAGGCCTGCCGCCGGATCCCAGCCTCACGAACGCGGCGCCGCGCCCGGACTGGTACCTGCTCTGGTATTTCGCGGTGCTCTCGCTCTGCCCAGCGTCGCTGGAGACCGCGCTCATCCTGCTTGCGCCGCCGGTCATCGGTGGAATCCTGCTGCTGCCCCTCCTGTCGAACAAGGGAGAGCGCAGCGCGCGGCGCCGTCCGTGGGCGGTCGTGATCGTCGTGATGACGGTCGTGATGATCGGCTCGCTCTGGATCGTCGGTGCGAGATCGTCATGGGCGCCCAACTTCGAAGAGCCGCCCCTCACCGCCGACATCGTCGGCACGCCGAGCGGACCCGTCGCAGAGGGCGCGCTCCTCTTCCACGACAAGGGTTGCCTCGCGTGTCATCTCATCGACGGGCACGGCGGGCGCCGCGGCCCCAATCTGTCTCACATAGGCGACCTTCTCACGAAGGAGCAGATCACGATCCGCATCTCCAACGGCGGCACGAACATGCCCGCGTTCGCGAGCACGCTCAACGCCGATGAGCTCGGCAAGCTGGTCGAGTTCGTGGGCTCACGCCACGCGAAGCGCTGAGGTAGAGCGTCGCGAGACGGGCTCCGCCGCAGGGGACCAAGAACATGCAGAATGCAGCCAACCGGGCTGTGTTCAGAGCTTTGGCTTCTTCTTGAACAGGCTGAAAAAGCGGCCCATCAGGCCCGGCGCGGTGAAGTCTGGCATGCCCATCTTGTCGAGCTCCGCCTTCGCCTTCGCGATCTCGGCGTCGACCAGCGGCTGCATCTGGTCGCTGATCGCCATGATCGTGTCGACCTCTCCCTTGTCCAGCCAGATGCCGCCGCAGCTACCGCAGCGATCGATGTCGACGCTCTTGTCCTCGTACTTGATGGCCTGCAGAAGCATGACGGTGCTGCACAGCGGGCAATGGATGTCGCTGTTCTTCACCGTGCCGCCGGTCTCCGCGCGATCCCAGTACGACGGGTCCGCCTTGATGCCGAACGCCGAGAACATCTCCCCGGAATCGAAGAACTGACCTTCGCACTTCCCGCAGACGTCGAGCTGGGCTTCACCCGCCTCGTGCTTGTGCAGCGCCGACTTGTCTCTCGGGCAGAGCACGTCCTTGCGTGCCAGATGCGCGTTGTTGATTCCTCGTTCCATGGGCGAACCTCCGGCGCCAGGATCGCGGTCACCGCCACCCAGGTCAATCAAGAAGCGCCGATCCTTTCGTCCTGGATCTGGGAGCGCTGACCACATACGGTTCGTCTCCACCTCTCTGATCAAGGAGTCTCATCATGAAGATGTCGAACGTAGGTATGGCTGTTTTTCTTGGCGCAACGATGCTGCTGACAACGGCATGCGGGAAGAGCGCGGCGCTCACGATGAGCGAGGAGTACGAGACGGCCGCGTGTGCCTGCAAGGACACCGCCTGCGCGACCGCGGCGACGAAGAAATACGCCGACAACGCCAAGGACATGGTCACCGCCAAGTCCAGCGAGGCAGACCAGATCAGCAAATCCACCACGAACGCCACCCAGTGCGTGACGAAGCTCGCGATGGCCGGCGTCCCCGGCATGAAGTAATTTCCGCGATCGACAAAGGGCTCGGCGCGCGTCGGCTCGGGAGCACCCGGGTCGAAGCGCGCACTGGCACGCGGGCGGTCCGGGAGAAAATAGGTCAACGCCAGGCTTGACGGCGATTGTTTCGTACGCGAAACATATGCCTCCGAAGTACCTGGAGGCCGACATGATCTCGTTCGAACCGTCCGAAGACCAGCGCATGATGCTCGACGCCGCTCGCGGTTTCGCGAAGACGCTTCGCGCGCGCTTGCGTGAGACCGAGAAGGCGCGCGCCATCCCGGACGATCTGCAGAAGATCGCCGCGGACATGGGGCTGTCCATGGTCGCGATCCCCGAGTCGTGCGGTGGTGCGGGCCTTGGGCTCACAACCGCCGTGCTGCTCGAGCAAGAGCTCGCCATGGGCGACGCGGCGGCGGCCTTCGGACTTCGCGGGCCCGGCGCGTTCGGTCTCGCGGCCGTGGAGCTGGGGACGGAGGAGCAAGCAGCGCGCGCGATCGCTGCGCTCGAAGGCGGCTTTGGCGCTGTCGCGTGGGGCGAAAGCAAGCCGCACGCTGATCGCCCCGGCCTGTGCACGACAGCTACGCGCGACGGGACCGGCTACCGTATCCGCGGCGAGAAGAGCTATGTGCTCAACGCGGACCGCGCGAGCGCGTTCGTCGTCTTCGCGCAGATCGACGACGCCGCAGGGTGGAACGGGCTCGCTGCGTTCATCGTCCCCAAGAACGCCAAGGGCGTCGTGATCGGCGCGCGTGAGGTGTCGCTCGGCCTGGACGTGGCAAGCATCTCCAGCATCACGCTCACCGACGTGACCGTGGCCGAGGCCGCGCGCCTCTCTGGCAACGGCGACTTCAACGCTGCCACGCTGCGCTTCTTCGTGAAGAACGCGCTCATCAACGCCGCGCGCGCGGTCGGTCTGTCGCGAACGGCCGTGGACGTCACGCGTGACTACGTGGAGATGCGGAAGGCGTTCGGCAAGCCGGTCGCGCATTTCCAGGCGGTGGCGTTCAACGTCGCGGACCGCTCGATGGATGCAGCCGCATCTGCCGCCATGGTCCTCCGCGCTGCATGGATGTGGGACGCGAAGGTCCCGGAGAACGACGCGCTGCGCATCTCCGCATTCGCCGTGAGCCACGCGCTCGAAGCGGCGATGCGCTGTGGTGACGACGCCGTGCAGCTGCACGGAGGCGCTGGCTTCATGCGCGACTACCCCGTGGAGAAGATGATGCGCGACGCGAAGCAACTGCAGCTCTGCGCCATGCCCGCGGGCTGCGCAGATCAGCTCGCCGCCGCCATCGAACTGGGGCGCCCGATCGATCTTGGTCTCGTGCTCCCCAACGCCGAATCTCAGTCCGCGCTCGTCTGAAAGGCCCATGAGAAGATGATCGACTTCAGCATCTCCAGTCGTCAGCGCGATCTCCGCGACATGATCCACGGCTTCGCCAGGAACGTGATCCGGCCGCAGTCCCTCGCGTGGGACCGCGCGCACGGCATCCCGGACGAGTTCCTCTCGCGCTTCGTCATGATGGCCGCGTCCATGGGAGGACCTGCAGGCGCGTGGGGCGTGCAAGGCCTCGGCGCCGCCACCTCCGAAGGCGAGAAGCCGGTGGAGGGGGCGAAGAAGGCGTCCACGGCGATGGTGAGCACCGTGCTCTCCGCAGAGGAGCTGTCATGGGGCGACGCCGCGTTGCTCCTGTGTCTGCCCGGCCCCGGGCTCGGTGGACCGCCGGTTCGTAGCACGGGCACCCCGGAGCAAAAGGAGCGCTTTTTCTCGCCCTTCCGTGACATGTCGCAAGGCCTGAAGTGGGGTGCGTATGCGCTCACCGAGCCCAGCGCAGGAAGCGACGTCGCGGGGATCCGCACCAGCTGCAGGCGCGACGGCTCACACTGGATACTCAACGGTCGCAAGTGCTTCATCACGAACGGCGGGCGCGCATCCTGGAACGTGGTGTTCGCCACGGTGGACCCGGCGCTCGGACGCGCAGGACACCGCGCGTTCGTGGTGGAGAAGGGCACACCCGGCTTCTCCGTCGGCAAGATCGAGGAGAAGATGGGCCTCCGCGCGAGCGAGACCGCAGAGCTCGTGCTCGAGGACGTGCGCGTCCCGAACGAGAACCTGCTCGGCGGCGAGGAGAGCTATGCGAGCAAGGAGGGCTTCATGACCGCCATGAAGACCTTCGACAACACGCGGCCGATCGTCGCCTCCATGGCCATCGGCATCGGACGTGCTGCATACGAGTACGCGCGCGACTTCGCGGCCTCGAACTACGCGCTCGCGCGACACACGCCGCGCTACTCGGCAATCGCCGAGCGCCTCGCACGCATCGGACAGAAGCTCGAGGCCGCGCGCATGGCCACGTGGCACGCCGCCTGGCTCGCCGACAACGAGAAGCCGAACGCGAAGGAGGCGAGCATGTCGAAGGCGCTCGCCGGACAGGCCTCCATCCGCGCGTGCATCGAGGCGATCGAGATCTGCGGTGTGGAAGGAACGCTCGCGAAGGACCACCAGCTCCTCGAGAAGTGGTTCCGCGACATCAAGGTCTACGACATCTTCGAGGGCACGGGACAGATCCAGCGAATCGTGATCTCGAAGCGCCTCTTCCCGGATCTGAAGTCGTTCTGAGCTTTATCAGTGGGCGAAGTTCTTCGTGAGCTTTGCGATCTTCAGCTCTTCAGCGAGGGGGTCGCCGGGGTTCTGGTCTTGTGCGTTTGCGAAGGGGATGAACGGCCCTAGGCCCTTGACGGCGACGGCCCAGACAGCGATGCCCACGGCCAGCGCCACGGCCGCGCCCACGTATGCACCGGCGCCGACGCGCGTCCCTACCCAGTACTGGTCCCACTTGTAGCTGTTGTCCTTGTTCGGGAGCTGGTTCGGCACGACGACCGGGTCGATACCTTTGGCTGCCATCGGATCGGCCGGTTTCGCTGCGGGGTTGGTGTTCGGACCGGCAGCACCAGGCGTGCCGCCGCCGCTGCCACCGTTCCCGGTGTTCATGGTCGTGACCCCGGGTGTTGCGAGACTCCCGTCAGCAGCCGCGAGCGTCGCGAGCGCGTCGCTCTCGAAGACGGCCACGAGAGTGCGCTTCATTTGCTTCACCGCTGTGTTCACGCGCGCGGCATCGCCGCTCTGCATCTCCGCCGCGAAGGTCACGAGGTAGTTCGGCGCGCGACGATTGATCTCGCTGATGACGTATCCGACCAGCTTCTGGAACTGCTCCTCCGAAGGGAGCTGCACGGTGTCGAGCTGCGTCGCCAGGTTCGTGAGCTCCACCTCCGTTGGCATTCGCGCCGCAAGCCTCGTCGCGGGAAGCGGGTCGCCCGACTGTGGCGCCAGGTCCGCCGCGTTCTGCTTCAGCACCTCGACGGAGACGGAGCTCATCTTCAGCGATTGCTTCGTGTTGTCCATCCGCTCCTTCAACGTCGACGCGGGTCCGAACCTGTCCGCGGCCGGTCCCACGCCCATCATTCCCTGCGCGATCTCTTCGCCGGTGTAGTTGCGCGGTGAGTCTGTCTTCGAGCTGCTGCACGCGGCTAGCGCGGCGCCGCCGACTACGAGACCGATCGAGATTGCGTTCTTGATACGAGGCTTCATTCAATTGCTCCTGCGAGATTCGGGGCGTTCACGTTCCGGGCGCCCTGCGGTGCACGAGACGTTCCCGGAGACGTGCCGCGCGCTTCCACAGCTTCCACGAGAAGACATCCTCTGTCGGTCGAAGATACAGGATGAGCGCTGCGCTCATCGCAAAGCAGAAAGTGACGAGACCCTGCATCAGCGCGATGCCGATGTGGAGCGAGAGCCCCAGCACCAGAAGGTACCTCCAATACCTCTTCGCTGCCAATAGGCCTGCCATCAGCGCGAACTCGGTAGCAATGACACCCCACGTCATCAGCGCGACCGTGGAGTGGGTGAGGATGGGCATCATCACCGGTTTGGCCCACGAAGCCACCCCGTAGAGCGGGTGTGAGAGCCAGTAGAATAGCGCGGTTCCATTGCTCCATTCGGGCGTCGCGCACTTTGCCACGGCGGCGTGGAAATAGATGCCTGCGACCTGCAGACGACACAGCCAGAGGCTCGTCTGGGCGAAGAGGCGCTTCGTCGGGAGCCACCTGTCGTTTGGATCTTCCACCCACGCGTCCCAGTGCCATTTGCGGCCGTCGGTCAGCGTGAGTGGCAGGAGCAGGAGCGTGAGCACTGCGGTCACCTGATCGCCGCCGTCGAGCGACGACGCGCCCACCTGGAAGCTGAGCGACACGAACCAGTGGACGACGCCGGTGATGCGCGGGCGCCAGCCCGTCGCGATCACGAGCAGCAGCACCACGCAGATGAAGCGGGCGATCTCGAGGTGAGATCTGGGGAACAGGCAGAACATTCCCGCCCGCAATGCGCCCGTGCAGATCGGCGGCTCCGGGAGGCCGGCGACGCGCGGAACGAGATCTTCCATGTCGTTCGTGATGAGCGTGAGCAGCGTTCCGAGCGCGAGGAGCGTCCTCGCAAGACCGTAGACGTTCGTCCACGGCTTCGACTCCGAGGTCCAGCGGTACGCGACGTTGCCGAGCGCGGTCAGCATTTGACCTCGACGACCACCACCTTGCTCTTCATGGTTGGCGGCTTGGAAAGGCGTGCCCACGCCCAGGGTACGCGCGGGGTGACGACCACGCCGACCGTCCCGCAGAAGACCGGGCGCCTCGAGCCGGTGCCGATTCGAAGCTTCGGGCGGCGGTTCTGGAGGCACGTGTCTGCGTCGTCCGGGCACTCCTCGAAGAAGTCCGGAGGGATGGCGGTGAGGATGAAGCCGGACTCGATGCCTTCGTTGCGGCCCTTGCGGGAGAGACCAAAGAGGTTGTGCGACGACGCGATCACCCCGCTGTCAGCGCGCGTCCAGTGCCCGTCGCTGTCCTGCTTGTAGAGCAGAGAAATTTCTTCTCGCGCGTTACGGGTGAAGAACTTCCAGCCCTCCGGAAGGTAAGAGACCGTGTTGAGCTGCTGCTCGAGCGGGAGCTCGACCGCGGTGGCCCCGTCCATCGAACCGTGCACGGCATACCCGAAGACGACGGTGAGGAAGCCCCACAACACGAACGCGGTCGCGCCAAGGCGACGCCTATCTTTCACTTCGTCCGCCAATTTCTGATCGCGCCTCGGTCCGAAATGTACCCCAGGTGCGACGCGGGAGGGGGGCCTCTTCGCGACCTCCGTCGCGGAAGTACACCTGCGCGGTGAACACGCCTGCAGGAATCCGGACCTTCACCCGGAATCTCGCACAAGAAACGCACAAAACCCGCAGGGACGTACACTTTTGAGGTGTACTTTCGAAAACGCTGTTCTTGCGAGGCTCCCTGCGGATGCAACGCTGGCGCGGACGCAGTCGGAGCCGGGTTGCTGGTGAATCAGCGCCCGCAGCGCGATGAGACGACCGGCAAGTAGATCGAGCCGCTGAGTATCGCTTGCCAGTTGTTCGTTTCGGTCCCGCCACGGACACCCGACACGTAGAGGTCCGGAAAGCCGAGCGTGGCACGCAAGTCGATGAGCGGGCTGCAGCCAGGCGCGATCGCATAGCCAACGAACCCGTTGAGGGGCGCATAGATCGTGTCGCCGAAGTGCGAAAAATCGGCGACGCCGAGCCCGGTGCCGATGCCGAGATAGAGCGGGTCGCTCGCCTGGAACGTGAAGCGGAGGGGCGCGAAGGCGCCGAGGATGGTGCCGCGATCGGCGGCGAACGTGACCGGAATGAAC
The DNA here is from genome assembly GCA_025355005.1 of Myxococcales bacterium. Classification (GTDB taxonomy): domain Bacteria; phylum Myxococcota_A; class Polyangia; order Polyangiales; family Polyangiaceae; genus JANXLV01. The sequence continues at coordinate 59,683 of JANXLV010000064.1, forward strand.
ACGCCGCTGTCGAGCCTCGCGCTGTCACCGAATCGAACGAGCAGGGGGAGACCAGGCGTTATCGTGAGCGCGCCGTTCGCGCGCGTGTCGTGCGTGTAGAGCGTGAGACCGAGGAAGCCGCCGACCTCGAGCGCCCCTCCGCGAATGAAGCGGTAGGTGCCAGAGACCGTCGGGTTTCCGTACTCGAAGACCGGCGAGAGGAGCAGGGGCAAGAACGTCGCGTCGAGCTCGAAGTCGTCCGTGACGCCGTATCCAGCCGACACGGCTGCTCCCCAGAGCGCCTGATTGCCGTGTTGATAGGACAATAGAAGGTCGCCGCGCAGGACGCCGAGCGGCAGCGTGAGCGGGCGCAGGACGAGGCGAACCGGAACAACCGACGACGCGACCTCGGGTGCGACCGTCGCCTGCGCGGGCGCCGCAGGCGCGGGAACGGGCGAAGGATGCGAACCGGGATGCGACGAAGGATGCGATCCGGGGGGCGGCGTTGGCTGCGTCGTTGGAGACGGGTCCGGTGGAATCGTGCCGGGCGGAGGCGGCGTAGGAGGTGGGAGCGGCGTAGGCTCCGCGCTGGCGTGTCCAGTCGTGAGTGCGAGTCCGGTCGCAAGCACGAGCGTGAATGCGCGCATGGGATGAATGAACACGGCCGCAGCTTACTGCGTTGCCGCGAAAACAATCCAGGATCTCCGCGGGCTCTACTCGAAGATGCCAACGCGCTGGTGCTGGCGAATACGCGCTCAACGCCGCGGGTGGCTGTGTCACAAACGAAGAAGCCCCCGATGCTTTTGCATCGAGGGCCTTCGCTCATTCAAACCTTCCCGCCTTTCAGTTGGTCGGCTTGCACAAGCGCTTCGCCCTTCGGGCTCACCGACATGTTCAAGTAGGCAGTCTGCGTTATCCGATCACGGAGCCGCTTTGCCGTGGCCTTGGCTGAAGCCTTCCCAGGGGAGGGCGAGGTACGGCATGCCGGTGAGGAAGGGCTTGTCGTTCGAGTTCACGCCGTCGCCGACTGCGATCGTGCCCTTCGAGAGGAGCACCGAGAGGAGGACGTCGGTCACGTCAGCCTGCTCCTTGTTGGGCGCCGCGCCGTACGAGATCGGACGGCCGTTGGGGAAGCGAGAGTCCATACCAAGGTCCACGCGGAGCACGTCGCCCGTCGCAGTCAGCGGGATGGTGTGGCCGCTCGAGGTCAGGTTGATCGTGTCGATGATGTCGAGGCGGTTCGACTTGAGCGAATCAATCGTCTTCTGATCAACGCCGAGCGCCTTGTAGATGCCAACCGCCTCTGCGTCGCGCACGACGACCGGGTTCAGGAAGTACGCGCCGAAGTTCTTCACGTCGTTCGCGGGCTTGGTGCGGTTGTACTTGTCCTTGTCCTGGAGACCGATGACGGCCTCGTTGATGAGCGGCAGGCCGAGGCGCGAGACCTGGACCCAACCACCGAAGTTCTCCGACCCGCCGTTGCCGCGGAGGATTGACACCTTGCGACGGCTGGCAGAGGCCCACACGCCGATGGTGTTCTCGTTGCTCGCGCCGGCCGCGGGGGCCTTGCCGTCCTTCGTGACGAGCGTGGTCGGGATATCCAGGGCGATCGCGTGGCAGTTGTAGCCTGCAACGTTGTCCACCGCCGTGCCGCCGAGCAGGTTCGCAAGGTCGAAGATGCGACCGATGTTGACGTAGAAGCCGTCGTCACGCGGACCCGCCCAGATCTTTCCTTCGCTGCCGTTGAAGCCCATCGGCTTGATGAACGTGGCCGCGTACGCGTCGTCGTACTTGCCGCCCGCGGGCTTGTAGACCACCGCGTTCGTGTTGGGACCGATGTTGGTCGGCGCGACGGGGACACCCTGCGCGAGCACCGTGCGGTGGCCGCCTTCGATCTTCGTCACCGAGTACGTCTGCGACTTGCCGGACAGCTGCGAGAAGAACTCCTTGCCGCCGCCGAGGGGCGCCGTGAGGTTCGCCGGATCGACGTGCGGGAAGTCCGTCGACGAGAAGCGAATCTGGTACGTAAGCACGTCGTCCAGGCTCTTCGCGCCGCGGGTCACGTGGACCTCGTAGAGGACGTCGTCCGAGAACTGGTTGTAGTTCGGGCCGCCGGACGGCTCCTCGAGCGGGTTGTAGGCGACGACGACGTGAAGCATGTCGTGCGAAGAGTCCGTGACCCAGGCCCACGTGTCCGTGTTGTCCGACGCGGGGTCGAAGCCGATCGCGGGGGCTTCACGGTGGCTGGACGCCGAAGCGGCAGCGGCGAGAAGGGTCATGGCCGTGGTCGAGAGCATGCCGGTGACGAGATGACGAAGCTTCATGGAACGAGTCTCCTGTGGGGCGCGAGCGCCCGGATGTGAATCTTGTAAGTGCCGCGTGGTCTCAGCGGCTGTTGGTCTAGCGAGGGGGCCCGCACGCTCCGACCAGGAGCGAGCTCGGGCGGGTTCTACTTGGCGAGCACGTACACGGTGCCGGTGCCGCCGGCCTTGCTGTCGGCCCAGGCGAACTTGTCGGAGCCCTTGGCGCGGTGCAGACCCGCAGACTCCGTGAAGTTGCCGATGACGTCGTTGAACGACTTCATCTGACCGGACGCGAGGTCCACCTTGTAGACGACGTCCATGCCGCCGTAGTCGAGGCCGGAGACGAGCACCGCAGAGTCGTCGGAGAGGAGCGCGACACCGGCGGGATGGCCGACCGCGAGGCCGTCCTTCAGCACCGACACCTGACCGGCCTCGTCGATCTTGATGAGCGCAGAGCCCACCGCACCGTCGGGGCTGGAGTCCATCACGAGGACCGCTCCGGACTTCGTCACCGCAATGCCGCTCGGATCCGAGAAGCCGTCCGACGTGCCGAGCTGGGAGACCGCGCCGCCGGCGAGTGCCGCCTTGAACGCGCCGGGCTTGCCGCCCTGGAAACCTGTAAAGTACACGAAGTCGCCTTCGACCTGCACGCCGCGCGGGTGCATCCCGGCAGTGCCACCGAGGACCGACGGCTTGCCGCCAGCGATCGGGAGCGTGTAGATACCACCAGAGTCCTCGCCGTCCGCCGCTGCGTCTGCGCTTGCGTCCGCGATGAAGAGCGTCTGCCCGTCGTCGCTGATGCTGATACCGAACGGCGACACGAGCGGGTCGCCCGTGACGAGCGCGGTCACCGGACCACCGGACGCTGCGACCTTGAACACGGCAGGAGTGCCGTCCATCGTGAGCGCCGTGAAGTAGACGTTCTGTCCGTCCGGATCGGGCGTCGCGTCGAATGGCGTCTGGAACGTCGCACCGTCGCCAGTGGCGGCCGGGTCGATGTGGCTGATGCCGATGCCAGAGTCCTCACTGCTGCTGCTCGACGAGCAACCTGCGAGGATTGCGACAATCAGAGAGCCGATTGCGAGCGGGGCCTTCAAGTTTCTTCCGACGTGCGCCGTGGTGGTCGGCGTAGTTTGCTGGGTCATACGTCCTCCTTCTGGAGACACCTACGCAGCCCAACGGCCATCGGTTGCATCTCACGGACGAAAGTAAAAGAAAGACGAAAACCCCGGTTTTCCTAGGGTCAAATCGCCTCCCACCATGTAAGACACGCGCCTCTCAATCGCAGATGTTGCAGCCGGCGAGGCTCACTTCCAGACGAGGCACGCGCCAGGTGTGTCGTCGGCGATGAGCTTCTGATCGCGGCCCATCCAGTACGCGACGAGATAGTCGACCCCGGGGAATGTCTGGCCTGGATTTCCCACGTCGTAGAGCGACCACGGCGCGCGCTGCCACATGAAATCTCCGGGCGGGCGATCGCCGACGTCCACGGCGGTCGCGTGATCGACCTGGTCTGCGCAGGTCGCGTCGTGCGGATACTTCACGTTCGTTCGGAGATCGACGGCGCGCTGCACGTTCGGCGGCGCGACGAAGCCCGAGAGCTGCGCGAGCGCGTCGGGCGCGACGGTCGGGTCCGCTGCCGGATAGCTGTTCGTGTAGATGAAGGAGAAGAACGGGTTCTTCGTGTGCACGAACGCGGGCCACATCTTCGCGTTCAGGATCTGGTCGCGGATCACGGTCCTGCGCTGCGGATCGTCCTCGAGCCGCGCCAGGTTGTACATGGGCTCCATCGTGATGTTGTTCGCGTAGTAGCCGTTGCCGCAGCCGTCGTTCGAAGACCACTGCGCGCCGAGCGCGAGCCAGTCGTTCGCGCTGCCGCCGGTGCCAGGATGTGACGTGTAGTATGCAAGTATCGCGTCGCGGTCCTTCTTCGAGGCCGGTACGCCGTCCGTGACCATGAGCGCGACGCGGAAGAACGAGGCGAGCATGATCGCGGACGAGGCGCGCACGATGGGCGGAGTGAGCCCGAGCCCGGGGAACTGCCGCACGACGTCGGCGAGGTCCGGCGTGAACTCCTGGAAGCCGTGCATGGTGACGGCCTTCGAGCCAGTCGACTCGATGATGAAGTCGACTGCGCCGTTGTCCATCTCGCGCGGGTCCAGCACCACGAAGCGCATCGTGACCGTATTCACGGGGAGCGAGATCCCGTTGTACGTGAGGTGCACAGGGACGGAGCGATCCTTCATCAGCTCCGTAACGAGCGTCACCACGTCCGCGCGGATGAGCGCGCGCGAGTCCTCACCCGCAGAGCCGAGCGCCTCGTAGGCGATCGCGTACCCGAGCATGAGGCCCTGGTACTGGTCGCGGCTGATGTCGCCGATGAAGTCGTACGTCTCGCCCGCGTACGGGGTCTTGCAGTGGACGCGCGACGCGCTGCAGTCGAGATCCGGGATCGCGAAGGGCAACGTGGCACCGGACTTCAGCGCGTAGCGCGCGAGAATGCCGGCCTCCCCGGAGACGTTCGCGAAGAGGTGCATCGTACGAACGAGCCGCTCCACGCTCGCGCGCGCCTCCGACGAGCCCGTGGCGCGGAGACGCAGCGCCTCGGCCGCGAGGTACGTCCCGGTGAACAGCGCGGAGTCACCGATGTCGTTCTCCACGTCGACCTTCGAGAACACGCCCGGGTCCGAGTAGTGTGCGTTCGCGACGCCGCCGAACGGCAGGCCGTCCTTGCGCAACCACGTCTGGTAGGCGCGCGCGCGGGCGTTCGTCGACGTCGCAGGCAGGTTCGAGACAGCGCCGCCCGTCTTCGCATCCACGAGCGCGCAGCTCTTCGCGCCGTTCACGTCACCCAGCGCGCACTCGTCGGAGCACGCGGAGACACTACATGCACCCTGCACGCATCCACTGCCGCTCGCGCAGCTTGTCGTCTGCCACTGACCGTTCACGCATGCGCGCGCGGTCGCGTGGTCGGTGCAGGTCGCCTCGCCGTTCACGCACGTGGGCGTCGCGCTGCCTGCGTCCTTCGCCGCGCCTCCGCCGCCTGCGTCGGTCTTGCCTCCGCCCGGGGATCCCTGCCCTGCGCCTCCGTCGGCCGTCCCGTTGCCTGGCCCGAGGTCCTTGCCTCCGTCACCGCCGCCACCGCCGCACGCGAGCGGCACGCAGAAAAAGAGCACCAGCGGGATCACAGCGAACGGGGCCGAGACTCGACGCATCGCATCCTCCGACGTCACGGCGCCCACACAAGAGCGCCTCGTCGCGGAAGCGATAGCACACAATTTGCCTATGCCAGGCAAATACACTCGAGGACCGGCGGACTGCTCTCTAGGCTGCTCTGCTGGCTGCTCTGGCGCGGCTTCAGCGGCCGCCGTCGGGCTTCAGGAGTCCGGGCGGGACCATCGGGCGACCCGCGTCCAACGCGACGACGGGTTTCGGCGCGCCGGCATCCTTCACCACTGGCGGCGCGTCGATGACGCAGACCTGGGCGTGGCCGAACGGGATGATGTTGCCCTTGTCGTCCGCGGAGCTCGCGTCCTCGCACTGCGCGGGCTTCGTGCAGTCGGTGTCCTCCTGGCATTGCTTGCGGCACTTCGGGCTGCCGTCGTCGGTGCCGGCGATCGAGAGCGCCTCGCCGTCGCCACACTTCGGGACCTTCGCCACGACCTTGGCGATGACCTTCGGCGTCTGGAACGCAGACTTCGGCACCCAGCCTTCGAGCTTGCGCGTGGCGTCCTTCGGATCGTCGAACGTCACCAGGTAATAGCCGTTGTGATCCACGATCTGCGTCACTGTCGTCCCCGCCTTGAGCGTTGCGACCACATCACCCTTCGGCACGGATTTGAGCGCTGTGGTGGAAGGCGCTTTCACGGTGGCCTCGCCGTCGAGCGCAGTCTCGTCGGCCGCGTACCTCTTGATGTCCGCCTCGTTCGCGATCGTGCTCACGGGGCTGGCGTCCACGACCGCGACCGCTCCATCATCTCCACCGTCGCCGCCACCGCCCTTCTTCGGGCAGCCCGTGAGCGCGGCGGTTGCAAGGACGAGAAGCGTGATTGTAGAAGCGAGGGTGCGCATGGTCGGCATTCTTACAGAACGCCCCTGCCCTGGTCACACTTCCAGCGAATATTCCGGGCGATCGGCTTACATCCCGAAGGCGGCGCTTGCAGCTTGCGGGACGGGGATCGCTCCCATCGCCAGGAAACGGTCGTGGAAGGACTGCTGCGTGAACGCGGCGCCCTCCTTTGCCTTCACGGCGTCGCGCAGCTTCTTGATCGAGATCTTCCCGTACGTGTACGTGAACATGTTGACCGGGCGCACCATGCCGCGGCGCGCTTCCATCTTCGCTGCGTCGGGCGCAAGCAGACCGTCCGTCTCCAGGCGCTTCGCGGCGGCCGCCAGCGTGAGTGAGCCATCGGCCTCGCCCACGTCCACGACGACACGCGTCGCGCGCTGCAGCGCGAAGCGAAGATAGAACGCCTGCGCGCGAGCCTTGTCACCGCCCGCGGGCGGGAAGTCGGCGAGCAGCGCGGCCTCTTCGCAGTAGTGCGCCCAGCCTTCACCCGACGTGCTGGTCCACACCAGCTTGCGCACCTTGGACGGCGACGCGCGGAGAAAGAGCGCCTGCAGATAGTGACCCGGCAGTCCTTCGTGGATGCTCACGCCGTCGAGCGCACCGCGCGCATGGAACGAGAGCAGCGCGTTCTTGCGCGGCGCCGGCATCTGCGCGTTCGGGATGTTTACCTCGAAGTGCGCGTCGCTGATGCTGTCCAGCGGACCCGCCACGTTCATGCTCGCGAAGGTGATGCCGCGCATGTGCGGCGGGGTCTCCACGACCTCGAGCTTTGCCTTGTCCCACGGCACCGTGACGAACGCGCTCTTCTTGAGCCACTCCTCCACGCGGTTCGCGGACGCCTTGTACTCCGCGAGAACGGTCTCCGGCTTGGGCTGATCCGTCTCCATGCGTTTCAGGAACGTCTGGCGCGTTTCGCCCGGTTTTCCTGCGGTCTTCATGAGCGCGTCGAGCTCACCCTGCAGCCGGACGATCTCGTCCTCACCCATCTTCTTCACGTCTGCGGGCGACTCGTTCACGCCCTCCGTCAGCTTCGCGACCTTGCCCCACGCCTCTGCGCCGATGGGCTGCTCCTCCGCCTTGTCCGCGGGGAACGTCTTCGCGACGTCCTTCGCGTACAGGTCGATCGCGCGCGCGGCCTCCTCTGCGTTCTTGCGAAGGCGCGCAGCGAGCGCTGCGTCGTTGCCGATGGTCTTCGGGTCGACCTTGGTGACGTTGGAGTTGAGGAGCATCACGAGCCCCTTCGACACCATCTCTGCGTTCTCGAGGCAGGCCTTGCGCGGCTTGTCCAGGCGGCCGCGCGCAGTCGCGAGCAGCGCGGGCACCTTGCCGAGGCGCGACGACAGCGCGTCCATGCGGGTCTGCAGCGGCGCGTACGGGTGCGCGAGGATGCGATCCATCCCGTAGCCGATCATCATGAGGACCTGACCCGGATCCTTCTCGTACGGCCTGACGGCGGCCGCGTACTCGGCCTCGCCCGCGAGCTTGTCGGCGAGCACGCGCGCATCGAGGGCGGGGCGGTCCGTGCCGAACTCCGTGATCTGTGTACCCTGCACGCTTTGCGGCGACACCTTGGAGATCTCCCGCAGGCCGTCCGCGCGCGTGCGGAAGTCGGCGATGGTCTGCGCCTCTCCGTCCTTCGTGATGTCGGGCCATGCGTCGTCGAAGCGGTGATCGCCGAGAGCGGTGGCCCACACTGGATTCCGTGAGAACCATGACTCGATGCCCTCGTTGATCGCCGTGCGATAGAGGCCTCCGTCCTGCCCCGGCTGCGGTGCGGGGACGACAGGCTCCGGGGGAGGCGTGGTCGTGACCGGAGTAGCGGACGCCGTGGTGGGCGGCGGCATGGGCGCGACCGCCGGCGGCGGATCACCACACGCGCCGAGCGCGAGCAGGGACACGAAGGAAACGAGGAGCGATGCGACCGTGGTTCTGCCGAGCTTGCGCATGGGCCGGCACTCTACATTACTTGGGGCGCGACGCCACGGTTCGGGAGGTCAGACGGCGAGCGTGCGCCACGACGGGCGCGGCGCGCGGTCGATGCGTATGAGGGTTCCTTCGGGGAGCTCATGCCACGCCTCGTCCGTGATCTTCTCTGACGCGACGAAGACAGCGTGGCGGCGCGAGGACTTCGGCGGCTCGCTGTCGGGGCCTTCGAGCTGCAGGCGGCGGATCGAGGTCGGCTCGTGCGGCCTTCGCTCCAGGATGAAGAGCGAGCGACCGAAGCGATGCGCGTACGTCACCTCACCGTCCGAGAGGAGGAAGTTGAACGTGCCGAGATCCGGACGCGCGTGCAGCACCGAGGTCGTGCGCGCGAGGGTGTGATCAGCGCGATCGCGGCCGTCGGCGTCATGGGCGGACGCGTTGTCGAGGGCGGTGAGCACGTGCGCGAACAGCAGCTCGCTGTCGGTGTCGCCGCGCACCTCCGCAAGGCGCCCTTCGGACGTGTGCGCGCGCAGGTACGCGGTGTCCTTCACCGTGCCGTTGTGCGCAAACACCCAGCGGCCGCGCCGGAACGGATGCGTGTTGTCGATCGACGTGGGGCCCACCGTCTTCTTGCGGATGTGCGCGACGAGCGTGGTGCCGCGTGCCTCGAGCGCGTGCTCATGGAACATCTCGTCGAGCTTCGCGCAGCGCGCCTGCTTCTGGATGCGGAAGCCGTCGGGGTGCGAGTCGTTGTGGACGGCGAGGCCCCAGCCGTCCGGGTGCTCCTCGGACAGCACGGCAAGGCTCCGCGGAGACTCACGCAAGAGGATGCGGAAGGCGGTGGGCTCGGAGGAGACAATCCCAAGCAGGCGGCACATGAGGGGTCACCGATAAGGGTGACATGTCCCGGGGAAAACGCCGAATTTCCGGCAAAAGCTGTAGCATCGCGGGATGCGCCTGGTCCTTCGAGGGTGTGGCCTGCTCCTCTTGACCATGGGCCTGATCGCAGCGGCGCTGGCGTCCACGTCCTGCACGCGCTCCGAGCCGCCGGAACCGTGCTCCGCGCTGACGCGCTCACGCGGCGAGCGAGCGGCCGTTCGTCTCCTTCATCGTCGCGAGGATCACGAAGCCGATGACGCCGTGCGCGAGGACCATGTAGGCCGGCAGCGTGGGGTTGTGGAACCGATCGATGAGCCACGTCGAGAGCAGCGGCGCGGTGCCTCCCGCGAGCGCGAGCGTCACGCTGTACGCCACGCTCATCGACATCACCCGCGTCCGCAGCGGGAAGATCTCCACCGTCATCGCGCCTTGCAGCCCGAGCGCCATGCCGATCGGCACCGCGAGCAGGAGCTGCCCGAGCATGAAGTGCGTTGGCGTGCCGGAGATCATGATGCGCATCGCCGAAGGCACCACCGCCATCGTCACCACTGTGATCACGAGCATCATGCGTCTGCGCCCGACCTTGTCTGACAGCCATCCGCCAAGCGGCTTCGCCAGAAGCACCACGAAGAGGCTCGCGGTGTTCGCGAGCAGGAAGGCGTCGCCCCCTTCGCCCATCATCGACTTGCGCCGCTCCACCGCGAACGTGAAGGTCAGGTAGTAAGCGGCGTTGGTGGTCGCCACGATGCCGAAGGTCTGGATCATGGGCCGGATGTCGGACGCGAGCGACGCAAGGACCGGCGGGCGCTTTGCCGCGGCCTCTACACCGGCCTCCGATTCGCGGATGCCGCGCCGCAGAAGCCAGCCCACGATGCAGAACGAAACGCTCGCGATGAAAGGAATGCGCCAGCCCCATGCGGACGACGCCGCGCTCCCGAGCGCGTGATTCACCGCCCACGCGGTGGCCGAGCCGAGGATGAAGCCGAGCGTCGTTCCAGCGGCCGTGGAGCTGCTGATGAGGCCGCGCATGCGACCGGACGCGAGCTCCGTCGTGTAGACCATCGAGCCCGTGAACTCACCACCGAGCGAGAACCCCTGCACCAGCCGGAGCAGCACGAGGAGGACCGGCGCGGCGGTGCCGATCGTCGCGAACGACGGCAAGAGCCCGATCGCGAGCGTGGCGCCGCCCATGAGGCCAATCGACAGCGTGAGGAGCGCGCGCCGGCCGATGCGATCGCCGACCGCTCCGAGGACGATGCTCCCGATCGGACGCGCCGCGAAGCCGAGCGCGAACACGGCCAGCGAGAGCAGCTGGCGCGCGGTGGGGCTGGACTCCGGAAAGAACTGGCGACCGATGTCGCTCGAGAAATACCCGTAGACCGCGAAGTCGAACCACTCGAGCACGTTGCCGATGAGACCCGCGGCCGCAGTGCGGAGCCCGGACTGTGTGCGCGCTACCTCGGACGTCACGCACGGCAGCCTACCACCACCAAACCCGCCCCGTCGCAGCGCTCGACAGCGGCTCCGGATTTTACAGGAGGCTTCAAATTTGAACGCGTTCAATAAATGACCTTGACGCGAGGGGTGGCTGCCCTCACATTCAAAGGCAGAAGTTGAACACGTTCAAAAATTGGAGAGACCGCCATGGATCCTGTTGTTGCAGAAGCCGCTCAAACCACGCTGCTCGTTCCCGTCTACATCGCATATGCCGTCATCACGCTCACGCTGACGATCTGGCTCGCTCGGACCCTCTTCAAGAACGGCGCGGTGTTCCTGGAGGACGTCTTCAAGGACACACCGAAGATGGCGGAAGCGGTGAACCGGCTCCTTGTCGTCGGGTTCTACTTGATGAACCTGGGCTACGCGGCGCTGCTGATGAAGGCGAGCGGCGCGACCACCGCAGTGCAGGCCGCGGAGGTGCTGGCGTGGAAGCTCGGCGGGCTGCTCATCTCGCTCGGCGTCATGCACTTCACCAACATGTATCTCTTCTACCGGATCCGTCGTCGTGCACGCGCCGCCGTCCTTCCGCCGCCCGTCATGCCGCAGATGCGGCTCCCGAACGGAGCACCCTACGGCGCGCAGCAGTACTACGCGCAGCCCGCGTACGAAGCGCCCGCTCCCCAGGGTGCGTGATGACCGCGCTCACCGTGCTCTATGATGGCTCCTGCGCGCTCTGCCTTCGCTGTCGTGATTTCCTGGCAGAGCACGCGGCGTACGTCCCCATCGAGCTCCTCTCGTGTCAGTCCGCGGACGCACGCGCACGCTTCGGCGCGGTGCCGTGGCTCGGAGAGGAGCTGATCGTCGTGAGCAACGACGGCGACGTGTGGGTCGGCTCGGCCGCGTTCATCATGTGCCTCTGGGCGCTCGTCGACTATCGCGACTGGTCGTATCGCCTGTCGGGCCCAGAGCTCGCGCCGCTCGCGCAGCGCTTCTTCAACGCGCTCTCGTCGCGCCGCAAGAGCGTGGCCAGGTTCTTCGGCCCCTTGCGCTGCGAAGAAGGTATGTTCTGCACAGTCTCGCCGCTTGCGCGGGACCACGGGAACCAGCATCGTCCGCAGCGGACCTATCGATGACGACGAAGAGCGACGCCACCCGCGCAAAGATTCTCCGGGCCGCGCTCGCTCGATTTCGTCGTCACGGCTTCGAAGCGTCGACCATGCGTCAGATCGCAGACGCAGCCGGCGTCGCGGTGGGAGCGGCGTACTACTACTTTCCGTCGAAGGAGTCGTTCGTCCTCGCCTACTACGAGGAGACGCAGCGCGCCTCCACGACCGCTGCGCGCGCCGCCTTCGAAACGCACACCGACGTGCGCGCGCGGCTCGGCGCGATCCTTCACCTGAAGCTCGACGTGCTCTCGAAGGATCGTCGCCTTCTCTCCGGTCTCTTTCGCAGCATCGGCGATCCGCAGAGCGAGACGAGCATCTTCGGCGGAGCCACCCGGGCCGTCCGTGAGGAGAGCATCCTGCTCTTCGACGAGGCGCTCGCGACCTCCCGGGAGGCCGCGGCGCTGGATCCGTCGTCGCGTCGCGTCCTGGTCCTTGCGCTGTGGGGGCTGCACATGGGGTTCATGCTCTTCTTCATCCACGACGATTCGCCCAAGCAACGGAAGACGCGAAAGCTCGTCGACAGCACCCTCGATCTCGTCGCGAGCCTGGTGCCGGCCGCGCCGATGCTCGCGCCCATGTTCGCGACGCAGGTCGCAGCCATCCTTGCGGACGCGGGGCTCCTCGAATCACCGCGGCCGCGCTAGCTCCTCCCGAAGGTGTGCGGAGCGCTAGGCCTTCGACATCTCTGCGAGCTTCGCGACGGTGTTCATGTTGCGCGCGGTGCCCGCCTTCGCCGCTGGGATCTTCAGCTTCGAGGTGCCCATGCCTTCACCGTAATGAATGTAGATTACACGCGTTCCGATGCGCATCTCCTCGTCCTTCACGCCGGTCGCCTTCGCGAGCGCGTCCTTCTCTGGGGTCGCGTCCAGGAACACCGCGATGGTGCGGTTCGGCGCGGCCTTCGGAAATGGGTTGGCCGTGAGGACCGCTGCCATCTCGCCGTGGGTCCGCACGAACACGCCCACCGGCTTGCCTGCGTACTCCTCCAGTGCTGCCTCCAGCGTGGCCTTCACCTTCGCCTCGGTCCCGCGTGCGTCGAACACGACGTTGCCGCTCGCGATGTACGTCCGCACGTTCGTGAAGCGAGCCTCCTCGCACATCCTCGTGAGCTCGGTCATGGGAAGCTTGCCAGTGCCACCGACATTCACCGCGCGGAGGAGCGCCACGTATCGACCCATGGCGCTGGAGACTAAGACACTCTGCGGCTACACCGGGCTGTGACCTGCCGTTCGCGTGTAGGACAATGTGCTCGCGGTTTTCCCCTGGGTTTTTGGGGCCGAGGGCGGTCGCTGTGGGTCGGTACGGGACTTGAACTACTCCCCCCGCCGCCTGGGACTTGGGGTCCTGTCAGGCGCGCTTCTTTCTACAGGGAGGTTCCATCCTATGAAGTCCGTACTCGTCGCGTTTGTTCCCGTCGTCGCTGTCTTCGTCGCCACTGGTTGCTCGGGAGGCTCGTCATCAAGCCCCTTCGGCGCCGACCCGAACTTCACGCAGATCCAGTCACGCATGTCTCACCCGGACGGGACGTTCAATCCCGCGAAGGCCGGCAGCGTCTTCGGGCAGTACGGCAGCTTGCAGTCGAGCTCGTCGTCAGCGGGCGTCGCTGGCAAGAGCGGCTCGACCTCCACGGCGAGCTACCGCCCCAACGGCTTGAAGCTCCAGGACGCCATGGGTGATGCGAGCCACTCGTGCACCGACATCAAGCAGGGCAACCTCACCGGCAACTGCGCATGTCCCGGCGGCGGCACGTTCGCGTACGACTTCTCGGAGTACAAGTCTGCGCAGGGCTCGAACGGCAGCGCGGATGTCACGGCGCGCGTCGCGATGAGCTCGTGCGTCTCCGCCAACGGCGACATGATCGACGGCAAGGAGTTCGTCCACGCGCACGTCGACAAGAGCGCCGCCGCGTCGAACGCTTCGTTCATGCTCGTCCTCGATGCGACGCTCCGCGTGCAAGGCGTCACGCACACCGTCGACGTGAACGCGCTCTTCGACGAGAGCTCCACGACCGGCGCGAAGATCCAGATCGCAGTCCAGGTGGACGACGGCTGGGTCGTGGTCGAGGCGAGCGCATCCGCCGATGGCAAGTCCGGCTCCTACACGGTCCGCGACAAGGCCGGCTCGTGGACCTGCAGCGCGACGAACGGCGCGGGCACCTGCACGGGCAGCGACGGCGTCTCCCACGCGTTCAGCGGAAGCTGATCACGGAGCACTGCGACCTCCACCTCTACTTACTTATTCAGAAGCCCCCGAACGCGAGCCACACGCGTCTCGGGGGCGAAGTGTTTTGTAGAGGCAAGAGGTCGAAGGCGAGGGCGAGGGCGAAGTCGAGGTCGAGGTCGAAGTCGAGGTCGAGGTCGAAGCGTCGCTGCTCGCATCACCGCGGGTGGGGGATTCATGCTGGAATGGCGTGGATGCTCGTCCTGCGGTGCACGAAGAAGCTGCTCGGTCGCATGGATGTGACGCCCGTGCCAGAGCGTGAAGTGCCGGTCGCGCGCACGAGGCTGGGTGAGTGGCTCGCGAACATCACCACGGTCGACCGGAGGCCGCTGGTGCTCGCGGTGAGCAGCCGCACGCTGCTGCCCGTGCTGCTTCCGCTCGCGCCGGCGAAGACGCTGGCGTCGCGCTTTCCGGGTGCGCTTGCGGAGATGCTCGAGGCGCTCATCATCAACGGAGCGCGCATCGACGTGGAGGTGGCAGCGCTGAGCGAGCACACGATCGCCGCCACGAACAACCGGCGCGTGCTCGGCACGATGAACGACTTCATCTTCATGATGCCGCACTACGCGCCAGGCACTCCGCTGATCGAAGAAGCGCTGCAGCTCGCGAAGGCCCCATGCAGCCCGATCGGAATGGAGTCCCCGGACCAACTCACGCGCCAGCTCTTCGCAACGGAGGAGCCCCCGCGCCTGCAGTGAGAAGTCGAAGTCGCGGTCAGGGGCCGTGGACGCAGCGGACTATCGCGCTGGAGGCCATGTCTCTCGTCTCCATGAAGATGCCCGGCGTGAACGTGAAGATCCACGCGCTCGTCGGGGTGCCCGCCACGGGTGTCGCTGACCAGTACGAGGACAGCGGCGCGCCAGAGAACACCGTGCGATCCCACTGCGGGCCGAGGGGTTCGCGCTCGTCCACGAGGCTGAGCAGCTCCCGGATGTTCGGCACTCGCCAGCCGCTCGTATAGCCTCCGAGGTTCAGGTTCTGACAGCCGAGCAGCGCGTTCGTGAACCCCAGACCGAACTGCTGCAGCGGCACGCGCTGCCACAGGAGCCCGTCTGCGTGTCGAGCGCCGTGTCCGTGCTCACCATGTAGAGGTACGACGGCGCCTGCGCATCCGCGATCGGGAGCCCGGCGAAGAGCGCGACGACGGCGCCGAGGGTGATCGCCGGGAGCCTGGAAATCATGCCGGTTCGTCGCATGTCAGCCTCCCCTCACGCAGCGCACGGGGAGCGTGTACATCGCGGAGACTGCGGGACCCGCGGTGCCATCGTCGAACGACACGACCCACGCCTTGTATGTGGGGTTCATCATCGAGTTCTGCGCGTCGAGCGACGAGCTCCAGAAGTAGTCCACCGGCGTGGCGGGGAACGCGACGCCATTGATCGCCGGCGCGTGTGTGCCGAAGTCGAGGATGGACCAGAGCTCGATGCGCTTCGCGCAGTCGCCAGTCCGTCTGCCCCGCGAGCGTGAGCGTGTCGCAGTAGTCCATCGCGTCTTGCCACAGGCGCTTCGTGGGGTTGGGATTGCGCTCCCACACGAGGAACGTGGTGCGATCCAGGACGGTGTCCGCGGTGACCGCGTAGTTCGCGGCGGGCGGTGACACGACAGGGAGCGGCCACGCAGCCCACGCGCGATCGACATTACGATTCGCGTCGGGCGTCCACTGATCGATCGTGCTCGCGTCGGTCACGCCGCCGCCGGAGCCATCGGGCTTTGCGCCGTCGGCCTGCTGCGTCGACGAGTCGCCCAAGACCATGTTGCTGCCGTCCGCGTTGCCCGAAGGATTCGCGCTGCCTTCGGAGCTCGCGTCGCCATCGGCGGTGCCGTCGCTGCCGGAGTCCAGCCCAAGGATGGAGCGGCAGCCCGCCAGCGCGATGAGTGACGCAACGTCGACCCGCAGCATGCGAACCCTTAAGTCTATCGAATAGAGGCAGCTCGGCCAGTCATTCCCGATCGCTCGACAATTCGGCTGTTTCGACTACGGTGCGCCGGGCGTCACGACCAGAGACAACGGGGCAACGGGGCGACGGGAGGAATCGGATGAAACGCGGATTCAAAGGGGCGTTCGCGCTCGTCTGTGCGATCTCGTTTGCGGTCGCATGCGGCTCCAGCTCGCGTCAGGGCTTCAATGACGGCACTGGGCCTGACGGCACCGGCGACGGCGGCGGTCTCGGCGGCAACCTGGGCGAAGGCGGCAGCAAGGAAGGCGGGCCGCTCGGCCAGGCCCCGCAGTGCAACGATGCATCGTGCGCATGCGGGCTCGCGATGGGCATGTTTGACGGCAAGACGTGCACGCTCTCCGAGAACCCCGGCGCGGTCGACCCCGCCACGCAGACCAAGCTCGAAGCCGGCGGCAGCGCCGACAACACGTTCAAGCTCGTCTACCCGTACGACAACACCGTCTTCGCGCGTGGCCTCATCGGACCCACGCTGCAGTGGAACGGCACTGCTACCGACGCGACGTACGTGCACATCACTGCGCCCGGCCTGGACTACAAAGGCTTCTTCGGAAAATCGAACCCTGGCCGCGCGCAGATCGCGAAGGCCATGTGGAACGTGATCACCATCGCACCGAAGCCCACCGATCCGGTGAAGGTGGAGGTCACGAAGATCTCCGGCGGCAACGTGACCGGCCCCGCGACCGAGACATGGAAGATGGCCGCTGGAAGCCTGCGCGGGGTCATCTACTACGAGACGTACGGCTCCACGATCCTCGGCGGCGCGGCGTCCGTCGGCCTCATGAAGATCTCTCCGGGCTCTGCGACTCCGACGGCCATGGCGAGCGGCTGCGGCAACGTCTGCCACACCGCGAGCGCGGACGGCTCCACGCTCGTGTCCGCGACTGGCGGCTTCGGGCTCAACTCCGTCAGCTACGATCTGAAGAACGGCGCGAAGATCATCAAGTCGCAGACGGACCAGTCCTTCGTCTACGGCGGGCTCACGCCGAACGGCAAGCTCGTGATGTCCGCGACGAACTACCGCACGTGGTTCGGAGCCAAATCCAAGCTCTATGACACGGCAAGCGGCACCGCCGTCGCTGCGCCCGGATGGGACGGCGTCGTGTCGAACGCGGCCATGCCGAGCTTCGCGCCCGACGGCACCGCGATCACCTTCAACCACCAGGACAGCGGCAAGGGTCACTCGCTCGCGACCATGTCGTACAACGGCGGGACGCACACGTTCGCGGGCCTCACCGACGTCGCGACCGACGCCGTGCGCTTCCTCGGCTGGCCTGCGTTCACGCCGGACTCCAAGGTCGTCGTCTATCACGCAGGCACCAGCGACGCGTACGAGACCGACGCGAGCCAGGACGACGCAGGCGTCAGCCACGTCACCAACGGCGATCTCTGGGCTGTCGACGTCGCCGCCAAGAAGATGGTGCGCCTGGACAAACTCGACGGCTACTCCGGCGCGGCTTCGTACCTCCCCGCGAACGATCCCGATCTCAACTTCGCGCCCACCGTCCTCCCGGAGGCCGTCGGAGGCTACTTCTGGGTCGTCTTCACGAGTCATCGCTCGTACGGCAACACGCTCGCGTCCAAGGACAACAACGACGCGAACGGAAAGCTGTGGGTCGCGGCGATCGACATCGGCGCGCCTGCCGGCACCGACCCGAGCCACCCCGCGTTCTATCTGGACGGTCAGGAGTCCGGCGCGGACAACCTGCGCGGCTTCTGGGTGCTCGACCCGTGCAAGGACGACGGCAACGGCTGCGCCTCCGGCGACGAATGCTGCGGCGGCTACTGCAGGCCGAACTCCAATGGTCTCTATGCGTGCGTGACGAACCCGGGCGGATGCTCGTACGAGTACGAGAAGTGCGTGACCGCGGCGGACTGCTGCGGCACGAGCTCCCAGTGCATCAACGGAAAGTGCGCCGCGCCTGCGGTGAAATGAGCCGATGACCAAGCTGCAACGCATGACCGCGCTGACCGGTGCGCTCTTGCTCCTCATCGGCCTGCTCACTGGCGGTCTGCTCGCAGCGGCGATGAACGGCACCGTGATGGCCACCGTGCACGACGTCCGCGCAGCACACCTCAATGCTGTTCTCGGCTGCTTCTGGATCTGCGCGTTCGCAGCGACGATGCCCATGCTCGGCTACGGAGAGCGCGGCTCACGGCGGCTCGCGATCCTCACGATCGTTCCGAACTACGCCAACTGGCTCATCACCACGATCAAGTCGTTCCTGCACGTCGCGGGGATCGCGCTCGACGGCGACGCGAAGAACGACGCGGTGTTCATGGCGCTCAACGTGGTCGTCGTGGTGCCGTCGCTCATCGCGGCAGGTGCGTGGGTGTATGGGCTCTACATCCGCGGCCCACGTGCCGAGGCCTCCACGCTCCGGCAGTGATCACGCTCGACGCTCGAAAATGCGAGGCCCACTCCAACGATCCGCTCACAGCTACGTCCAACGAGCGATGAGGTGGTTCTACGCGGCGGTGCTCGGGATCCTGCTCGTCGCGCTCCCGCGCATCGCGTCGGCGGATGATCTCTGCGCGGGCTGCCGCCTGTCGCTCCCTGCGGGAACGGACAAGGTGCCGCTCGTGGTCGCGCTCCACGGCGACTACCAGCCCGTATCGACGATGCACGATGCCTGGAGGCGAATCGCTGTCCCGCGCGGCGTGGCAGTGCTTTCCCTTTCGTGTCCCACGAACCTGGGATGCAAGGGCAGCTGGTGGCGATGGGACGGCGCGCCATCGTGGATCCTCGGAGAGATCGCGAAGGTCGAGCAGCGCCGAGCGATCGATCGAGATCGCCTCTACCTCGCGGGCTGGTCGGGGGGAGGGTCGTACATGGGCTGGCGCGCGCCGGAGCTCTCGCAGACGTTCGCCGCGTTCGTGATCCACGGCGGAGGAATGCCACCCCCCACCACCACATGCGCGACCGAAAAAACGCCCGTGTACTTCCTGGTGGGCGACAGGAACCCGTTCCACCAGCTCGCAAAAAACCTCCGCGACTACTTCAAGACCTGCGGCTCCGACGTCACGTGGGACGTGCTGAAAGGAGCAGAGCACCCGGAGGAATGGAACACGCTGCCGGGACGGGGACGGAAGGTGATGGACTTTCTCCTGGGACAACGAAGAACGCCGACCCCAACCCCGACCCCAACCCCGACAACGACGACGACAACGACTTCGACTTCGACTTCGACCTCGACTTCGGGCTCACCGGTCGGGGGCTCTGCCCCCAACGCCCCCGATTCGACGCAGCTCGCTTCGCGCCCAGCGCCTCAGACCTCGACCTCGACCTCGACCTCGACCTCGACCTAAACCTCGACCTCGACCTCGACCTCGACTTCGACCTCGACCTCGACCTCGCCCCCGACCGGCGAAATACCGTGTTGAACGCGGGTCGGAGCCTCGTTCCGCACGGACCAAAGAACGCGGCGTTGGCGGTGTCCATGGTCTTGCCGCGGA
>JANXLV010000202.1 GCA_025355005.1 Myxococcales bacterium
CGCGAGCACCGGCCGCCGCGAGAAGTGCGTCGAGCCGCTCGAGGTCCGTGGCGTGCGAGGCCGGGATGGCGTGCCGGTCGAAGATCGTGACGAGGTCAGTCGTCGTGTCGTGCAGAGCGCCGAGGAACACCGTGTCGTCGGGGACGTCGATGCCCTTGGCGGCGAGGGCCTTGCGCACGGCGGGTTCGTTCACCACCATCGCCGCGATCCGGGCGTTGGCCTCGCCGGTGTGGCCTCCGCACGCGCCGCAGTCGAGGGCGGCAGCGTGGGGATTGTTCACCGTGGTCGAACCGTGGCCCGCGAGCATTACCAGCCGCGCGAACCCCGAGGTGAGCGACATGCCTCGGAGAAGCCCCTCGGCCATTGCGACGCGCTCGTCCGCGGTCAGACCGACCTGGCGCTCCCCGTGTAGGTGCGGCGAGAGGTCGGGGCAGAGCAAGGTGTGCGCATCGATGCCGTCGTTCGACGGATGCGGCACCGTGCGCGTCACTCCGAGCGAGTCAGTGAGCAGCTTGGGCAGGTACGCGAGGCCCACCGGCCCAACGAAGCCGAAGCACGCGATCGCGCTCGTCTTGAAGGACTTCCAGGCGTTTCGCGCGCGTCGGTCCAGCAGGCGCGACGACGCGGCACGCGCAGACCCGTCACCCATGGCGGAGACGACAGACTCGACGACCACGCCCTTGGACGTGAGCAGCACGGGAAGCTGGGCGCCGCCGTGCACCTGCCCCAGCGGCACATACTCGACGGGGAACCCGAAGAACCCCGCGAAGCCGATCGTCTCGCACGCGGGGTCGGCCTCTTCGAGGGCGCGTCGGAAAACCTCCGAGCGCACATCGATGCAGAACGCCGCTTGCACCGTCGGCCGCTCTTCACGATGGGTCGGCGTCTCCTTCGCTCGCGAGGCGAGCTTGCCGACGAGCGTCTCTTGCCAGGCCTTTTCGTAGGCCCCTTGCAGGACGAGATCCACGCGCAGAGCCTCGTGGGACGGGTCTGAATCGGCGCGCGCGTCGGTGATGGCTGCGCGCGCTCGTGACCACGCCTTCTCCGCGCCCATTGAGGCGAAAGCATCGAGGAGGGCCACCTCCCATGCCAAGCGAATCGACAGCACCTGCTCGAGCGTCGTGTCCACCTCGCCGTGGAGTTCGCGGTCCCACACGCGCTGCCGCGCGTACGCCGCCCACCCGCCGATGCTCGCGAGCAGTCGCTGCAGGTACGATTCGAGGGCCGCCTCGGGGACGCCGAGGCGCCAGATCGCGGTCAGCGCCGCGTTCGGTGCGTCGCCCGGGAGCTTTTGGATCGCGGCGCGGAACCCGCGCGCGCCGAGGATCTCGGGCGTAGCGTCGATCGAAGCCTCCGCGCGGAAGGCCTGGTACGGCGGCTGCCGCTTCCACGGCGACTGCCACGAGGCTTGCCCCCGGTCGAAGTACGTTGCCGCCCATGCGCCGATCCGTTCGGTCAGGATATGGTGCCAGTCGTTCCCAGTGAGCTCGCTCACCACGTCGGCGACCGTGGGTACGAGCGTCGGGAGCGCCGGCTGCTCGCCGTCGCGCAGACCGTTCAGCAGGGCCTTAGCGTCGGCAGGGAGCTCGATGTGCCCGCGCGCGCCCGCCTCCGCAAGCGCCTCGGCGACGTGCGCCTCGGCGATGCGACCGGTCGCGATCGCGTCGAGGTAGAACCGCCGCGGCATCGTCATACGGGCCCCGGCGCTGCGCGCGACCGTGTAGGCGGCTTCCGCAACGGTCTGGTCCGCGAGGCCGTGGAACGGATTGACGGCGACGAACGTCTCGAGCGGCCAGACCGGAGCCACCGCGTGGGTGGTGCGATCGATCGCCGTCTTGACCGCGTCGGACGAGACCGGGCGAGCCCGCTCGTCCTTGTCGTGCGCGCCCGCGTTCGCCACGACAGTCTTTCGCCCGGCAGGGAGCTTGGCGGCCCCGATCAGGCGGTCGAAGTAGGCGTTGGCATAGAGGCCGTTGCGCGTGAAGACGTAGCCCGCAGCCCAGCCGGGCGACTCGTACACACGCGGCAGAAGCAGTTGGAGCAGCGTGACGAGAGCGAAGGTCGATACGACCGCCGCGATGACGGCAGCCAAAGGCACGCCATGGGCATGCGCCTCGGGGACCGCGCGGGCCAGAACCGCGCCGCCACCGCGCTCGAGCGCGTAGAACGAGAGCGCCGTCAGCGTGACCGACAGCGCGGTCCGACCCATGACACGCACGCTCGGCTCGCCGCTCGCTCCCTGCGCCATCAGGTGCGAGAGGGCGACGACCATGATCGACGCGAGCGCGAGGTTCGTGGGCGTCGCGAACACCGCGACGCCCATGACGGTGGCGATGCTCCAGACGATGCTGGCCGTGACGACATACGAAACGACGATGCGAAGGGCCGGCACCTTCCCGCTCTTCCCCGGCACCGCGACGACGCGCGCGGCTTCGACGGCGCTGCCGGAGGAGAGGAAGGCGTGCGCCTTGTAGAACGAGTGGGCGACGAGATGCGCGATCGCTACGGAGGTCGCGCCGATCCCGCAGAGCAGCAGCATGAAGCCCATGTGCGCGGCGCTCGAGTAGGCCAGCGTCGCCTTCATGCGGCTGTCGGTCAGCATGACCACGGACGCGAAGACGGCGGTGAAGCCTCCGACCACCACGAGCGCGGCGAGGACCGGCGTGGACAGTTGCACGACGCCCGCGAGGCGCACGACGAGGAAGGTGCCCCCGTTCAGGATGCCCGCGTGGAGCAGCGCGGACACCGGCGTTGGGGTCTCCTGCATCTCAATCAGCCAGCCGTGCGCCGGGAACTGCGCGGCCTTGAGGAAAGCCGTCAGCCCGACGAGAGCGGCTGCGACGTGGACCCCGACCGGTGCCTGGTCGGCTCTCGCCAGCGCGGCGGCGCCTTCGAGCACCGCGCCGATGTCGCCCGTGCCGAACTGCCGGACGAGCAGGATCGCAGCGCCGACGAGGCAGGCATCCCCCAACCGCGCGACGATGAACTTCTTGTGGGCGGCGACGACCGCGCCGCGCCTGTCCGGGTAGAAGAGCAGCAGACGGTGCAGGGCCAGGCTCGTCACCATCCATCCGATCGCGATCTGGAGCAGATTCCCTGCGACGACGAGGACCATGACGCACGCGACCGTCAGCGAAAGATCGCCGAGGAAGACCCCCTGGCGACGGTCCCCGGCGAGGTTGTTGCGACTGAATTGAAGGACGAATGCACCGAGAATCGCGACGAGCGCAAGCATCACTGCGCTGAGCCCGTCGATGCGGACGGAGAAGCCAAGCCCGTCGTCGCCCAGCAGCGGGCTCGCGAGCGGCGCCCGGAGGGCCGCGAGCACGGCGGTCAGCGTCGCGACGACCAACGCGAGCGTCGCGGCCGCGCGGGTGGCCGCGAGCGCCGCACGTGGTCGCGAGCCCCGATTGCGCCGGGCGACCAGCGCAGCGACGACAAGGCCGAGTGGTGCGAGCAGGGGCAGCAGCGCGAGCGAGGTCTCCATGCCCCCTAGGTGTACTCACGCCGCTTCATTTGCTCCAATAGATTGAAGTGAACGCATCGTTCTTCATGATAGAACGTCGTGATGTTCAACTTTCATCATCTTCGCTACTTCTGGGCGGTGGCCCACGAGGAGAACCTCACGCGCGCCGCTTCGCTCCTGCATGTGTCGCAGTCGGCAGTCTCGATGCAGATCCAGAAGCTCGAGGCCGAGCTCGGGCACGCGCTCTTCGAACGCCGCGGCAAGCAGCTGGTGCTCACCGAGGCCGGACGCATCGCGCTCGATCATGCCGACGCCATCTTCGCGAGGGGCGACGAGCTCGAGAGCGCGCTCCAGGGCCGCGGAAAGGAGCGCCGTGTGTTACGCGTGGGCTCGCTCGCGACGCTGTCGAGAAACTTCCAGCTCGGCTTCCTGCGTCCGCTCTTTGGGCGCGACGACGTCGAGATCGTGGTCCGATCGGGCGCGTTCGCTGAAATGCTTCGGGCCCTCGAGGCGCATCTGATCGACGTGCTGCTTGCCAACGTGGCGCCGCCCCGCGACGCAGCAACGCCTTGGGTCGCGCACGCGATCGCCGAGCAGCCCGTAAGCCTCGTCGGCCCGCCGATGAAGAAGCGACGAAAGAGCAGCCTGAAGGAGCTCCTGGAGGCCGAGCCGCTCGTGCTGCCGGCGGCGGAGAGCAGCATTCGCGCGGGGTTTGACGCGCTCGTGAGCCGCCTCGGCGTTCGCCCGCGCATCGCGGCCGAGGTCGACGACATGGCCATGCTGCGACTGCTGGCCCGCGAGCGCATCGGCTTGGCCGTAGTGCCAACCATCGTGGTCCAAGACGAGCTGGAGGCGCGTGTGCTCGTCGAGATCGCTCCTTTGCCACAGCTCAAGGAGACGTTCTTCGCGATCACGCTGGCGCGCCGGTTCCCGAATCCCCTGCTGAAGGTCCTGATCTCCAGCGACCGCGATAGGACGAGCGCGCGCGGAGGTTGATTCACCCCTTCGTCATGGCTGGCGGTCAGTCTGCCTGGCGTCCTCGGCAAGCGGGAACCACACCTCGTTGCGGCGGAGGAACCACGGTTTGAATGGGGGGTCGTAGCGGTTGACCTCGGCCTCGCCAATGACCGTGAGACACCGGTCGGTCGTCCAGCGACGAAGCTCTGCCTCGTGCTCCTTCATGTTGGCGTCCGTCCACCGGCCGCTGAAGCGCACGACAGCAACGCGCGAAGGGGGAACCTCGCGAAGGACGACCCGCGAATCCACTGGCGCAGGGAGCGTCTCGAGGGTCTCTCCATCCGGCATGGTGAACGCCACCGTCCACGAGTCTCCGTCGCGGTGTTGCGCGACAGATGCAGTCATCGGGAGCTTTACGCCCTCGCCGGCCTTCTGTGGAGCTTGAGCGACGGGCGCGGTCATCGCGATCTTCGTGCCGCGACGGTTCTTGCCGAAGATGTAGCCGGCAAGCCTGCGGAAGCCTTCGTTGCCGGCATCGTTCCATTCGCCGGCGACCATGGTCTCCGCCACGACGCGAGCCCCGTATTGGCGGACCTCGAAGTCGCCTTCGCGAACCTGCGTTACGTAGTGGGGTTCTTGGATCGTGGCCACGCTACACCCTGAGATCAAAAGTGCGCCGACGGCTGCGACCGCGCGGCGTGACACGAACGATGTGGCTGACGACACAACAGGGAGAACGTGGGCACGGAGAGGTCGCGCCGCAAGGTTCTCCGCATTCCCCGGACCGTCGCTATGCATCTTGAGCGACGCTGACGCGGCCCGTGCCGCCGATGGCCGCTCTCCGAATGGAGCGGCCATCCGAATCTCACGCATGCCGAGTGGGCAGTCGCCGTCGTAGAAGACTTCGACTGCGAACAGGTTCGTGGCCACGGTCATGATTCTACCCGTCGATAGGTGAGCGTGTAGACCACCGGGACGGGCAACTTCGGACTGCTCGATGGTTCATAGGTCCTCCTTGCTTCACGTCTCTGCTTCTCGCGGTTGCTGCGCCTTACCCTGGGCCAAGTCTCATCTCGACTCCGCCCCCGTTGCCGTGCTGGGTGCCGATCCGGCGGCGAAGGCAGAAGAGCGCCGGGAGCACGAGGGACCACGCCGCGCCGATGAGCGCGAGCGCGCCAAGACGGCCCCCTGCGAGCCCTATGGCACCGAGACGTGCCCCCGCGTCGTATGCGAGAGGTCCCCCGAGCAGGCCGAGCAGCACTCCAAGGATCGGACGCCGCTCGAGCGAACCAAGACTTCCGCCGCGCGCGGTCGCTGCACCGAGGTTGGGCCAGAGCGCGACCAGCCATGTCGGAGAGACGGCCGCGCCCGCGACGCTCATGACGCCACCGCGGAGAAGCGCGGTGTCCACCAGGAATCCGAGAACCGCCGCGAGGGTAAGAATCAAGACCTCTTTCACGCGTGCCCCCCTCGGTTGAGTCCGAACGTGGATCGCGAGCCCCACGAAGACGACCGCGGGTCCGAGCCATGGGTAACCGCGCGCCGCGCCGAGGACGCAAGCGAACCATCCCACCTGCATGAAGGCGAACGACAGGACGGCGCGCGCGGGCACGTTCATCCGAGCCGTGGCGCAAGCGCCGCATAAAGGTTTCGGACGACGGGGATGCTCTCTGCGAGGCTCGAGAGGAGATCCCAGTAGTCGCGCTGCTCCACGATGACGCCTCCCCGGACGCGCGCGTGGCTCGCCCCCTCGAAGACGAGGGTGGGACCTCGACGCGGCGCGTAGGTCATCGTCCACGCCAAGAGCAGCGAGTCGCCTCCGCCGAGGGAGTCTTTCACGTCGAACGACAGATGCCGCGCGCGCGTCATGACGCAGCGATTCATCGCGACGAAGGCCTCGCGCCCGGTCAGGGTCTGCAGCGGGTCACGAAAGACGACATCGCGGTCAGCAGACGAGTTCGACATCGCATCAACCTCCTTGTCCTGCGAATCGATGTCCGAGCCAAAAGCGGGACCAGTTACCCCGGCTTCGGAGGAGCGCGACGAGGACGTAGACCGCTGCGAACGCATTGCCGAGGGTCATCACGAGCGCGACGAACGCGAGGGCCTTGAGCGCGCTGGCTTCGCGGAAGATGACCCATCCGGAGAAGAGTGCGAAGCCGACGTAGAGATCGGCCAGCGTCACCTTGCCCCAGGAAAGCGCCATCAGGGCGCCGCCTTCCTGCCAAAAGCTGCCCACGACGAACGCCCGAGTGATCAGCGCGAGCATCACCGCGGCGAAGACCGTTGAGAACACGATGGCTAGGCGCATCGGTCAGGGTCTCCCTCGGTAAATGTTTTCGAACGTCACGCCGCTGAGCTTCTCGCACAACGCGAAGAGCTCCTGGCGCAGGCCCGGGCTCTCGCGCGTCCAGGGCAATGGGTACTCCGGCGCCACGCGGCGATCGAACCAGAACGCGCCGACCGTCCCTCTTGCGCGGTCGCTCGCCGCAAGCCACACGACGGTGTCGGCGCCCTCCTCCGCGCTTCGGAGGACATGCCGCATCACGGAGTGGAACTTGGGAAGCGACGTCCGGACCGCCGTCGTGTCCGGCCACCCGGGATGCATGCTCGCGAAGGTGATGAGCAGCTCGTTTGAGAACCGACCGGCGAGGATGCGCGCCAGGAGCGTGGCCGTCGGCGCGCCACCGCACGCTGCGGCGACGAGGGAGAGGAGAATGCAGGGAATCGTACGCAACGCTTTCATGGGAGCCTCCGTGACGGGCGTGAAACGATGTCTGGCATTTGTCTAGGATTTGTCAAGGCTCCGGCCGGCGCAATGTGGCTGTATTGGCGAAAAAACGTTGGCCTGGAGGAGTCTTGACTAACTTTTGTCTAGATCTATAGTTTGTGAATGGTTCCCCCGCGCCCAACGCGTTTGGCCGGATCGGGCCGCGCCCTTTCGTGCCTTCATCTGCCAACCATGGAGTCTCTGATGACCACCGCCAATTCGTTCGGTAACCCACCGTTCAGGACCGTCCCCATGCATCCGCGGGTCGAGCTGGCGAGCGCTGCGGCTCTGCCCACCGAGTTTGGCAACTTCCGGATCCACGTCTTCACGAGCGACAAGGACGACCGCGAACAGGTCGCCATCGTGCACGGCGACGTCTTCGGCGTGGAATCGGTCGCCACGCGGATCCACTCGGAGTGCCTCACGGGCGACGTCATGGGCTCGCTTCGCTGCGATTGTCGCAAGCAGCTCGAGCTCGGACTCCGTCAGATCGCGACGATGCCCTGCGGCCTCCTGCTTTACCTCCGCCAGGAGGGGCGCGGGATCGGCTTGGCGAACAAGGTTCGCGCCTACAAGCTCCAGGAGGAGGGGCTCGACACGGTCGACGCGAACATCGCCCTCGGGTTCCGCGACGACGAACGAGACTACGGCATCGCGGTGGGGATGCTTCGAACGCTCGGCGTGAGGTCCGTGCGGCTGATGACCAACAATCCGGACAAGGTCGCGCAGCTCAGACGCTACGGCCTCCAGGTGACGGAGCGGGTGGCGCACGCGATCCCGCCGGGCGTCCACAACCGCGGCTACCTCGAGACGAAGGCCAGGCGCTCTGGACACATCATCGAGGTGACGGCGCCTCCTCCGTCGCCGGCGCAACACGAGACGCCGCTCGAGGGGGCATGATGAGCGCCGAGGGACGCGACCAGCATGCGGTGGTCCTGGTTGGACACGGTTCGGTCGCTGCTGACGTCCCACGATCTCTCGTCCAACGCCTGCGCGCGCTCGAGGCGGAACGGCGATCCACGGGCGGCCAGCTGTCTGACGAGGAGCGTGATCTGGACGCTCGGATCCGGCATTGGCCGAGAACACCCGCGACGGATCCCTACAAGGCTGGGATAGACGCCATTGCCGAGGCGCTCCGGATTCGTGTGGGACACGTCGTCGTCGCGTTCAATGAGTATTGTGCGCCAAGCCTCGAAGATGCGGTCGGCGCACTTGCGCTCGCCGGAACGACGCGCATCACGATCGTCACGACGATGCTGACGCCTGGCGGGGTACACTCTGAGGTCGAGATTCCGGAGACCGTGCGCGCTCTTCGGGAGGCGCACCCAGACGTCGTGCTTCGTTACGCGTGGCCGTTCGATCTTGGCGCCGTTGCAACCCTGCTCGCCGACGCGTGTGAGGTGAAGGCCAGTGGACCATGAGTGATCCCCAGATCCCGGAGCCCCCGAACGCCGAGAAGCCTCTCGTCGTGATCGCGGGGGCGAGCGGATTCGTCGGGCAGGCCCTCGCCGGGCCACTGTCCCGGCACTTTCGGGTGGTCGGCATGGCGCGAAGCCCGGGGCCAGCCGGGGCGCCTTGGTCCGAATGGAGGCGGCGCGATCTTCTGAATCTCCGGGAGGCGGAGGAGGGGCTCGCGGGAGCGAGTGTCTTCATCAACCAGTTCGACGTGCACGCCGATCTCTAAATTCAAGCCGGTTTGCAATTTTCAACAACATGTATCATGCACGGGGTGCTTTACATATGTGGAGCGAAATCGAGGCTGACGTGACACGACTGTCGCCGCTGGCCGCCGGTATCCCGCTCGTGCTGGCGTTCTCGCTCTTCTCGCTGGCATCGCGAACGGCGCCGCGACATCGCTTCGGCGGAAACTTCAGAACGTTCCCACGAGGCAGAGTCGAGGTTGATCCTTCGTCCCAACGGGGACCAGTGATACCCGCGTCGCAGCTGGCTTCCCGGTGTGGTCGCTCATGGCGGCCATCACTGCGCCGATTCCGATCGCGGTGAGCCCTGCTGTCTGCATCGCAACATCGGCGTAGAGCAGCGTGGTCTGTTCGTGGTTCGGGCGGCCGCCGCGGAACAGGTAGTCGTCCTTCTGAGCGCCGCTCGTGGCGAGCATGAGTGGGCCGACCACTGGCGCCAGGAGCACTACGCCTCCGGTGTTGGTCTCGTAAGGCGCCGCGCAGAAGAACCGGCTGTCGCAGGGGATGTGAGGATGGTCCGCGAATGCGCTGGCGAGCCCGAGAGCCCCGGCCGAGCCATAGCCGGTCGCGAAGAGCGCAGCGCCGCTCCCCACGACCACCGCTGCCGGCGAGAGCGAACTAGGGGTCGGCACGGGTTCATCCGCATGTGCCGCGGAAGTGACGAAGAGCACGAGGGCGCCGACGGCGAAGGGCACGGCTTTGTACATGGCGGAGCGAACACGCAACAACCGTTCCCACGCGCGACCTGCTCACGCGAAGCCCGGTATACGTCACCCGGCCGCACGGAACATGGAGCTGCCCCGGATGCTACGCACCGAAAGGGACCTGGGGTGTTGGAGGATCACCACACCTGTGGTGGACCCGAAGCTCCAACTTCGAAGCCCACGCTCAGTGAAACATCTCGCCGTGGCCGTCGGGGAACAGCTCGCTCATCATGATGCACGTTCCCCTGGATGCGCCGCATGATGACACGCTCCATGGTCACGAAATGGCGTCCTGTGCGGGGCTCTTGCTATCATGTTGGGCATGGCTGACTCGCCTCCGCGCGATCCGAAGAGCGCCGACGGAGCGCCGCCGAATGCCGGTGATGCGCCGCAGCCGACCGGTGAGCAGGGGGGCGCGCGGGCGCCGATGAGCAGCAACCTGCAATACATGCTCAAGCAGCCGTCGACCCCATGGGTCACGTTCGATCGCGACAGCAAGGTCGCCAAGGACGAGGGCGGGGGACCGCTGCCGGACCCGCTCGACGCCGGATGGGGCGAGGCGACGGAGGACGTTCTCCCGCTGCGCAGCGCGCCTCCGCCACCGGTGGCGCGCGCCGCAGAGGGTCCAGCGCCCGTAGCGCCCGTGCCGCCCGCCGACGTCCCGCCGCCACCTCCCCATCTCATGGCCATGGTGGACCAGGTGTTGTCGCAGTCCCGACCGCCGCCCGCGGATCCCGGTCCCGCGCACGAGCCGCGCCCCGGTCCCGTGTTCACGGCCATGCCGTCGGATGTTGCGCCGCCCGTCGCCACAGCACCCGTGGTTGCGCCACGCGCGGCTCTGCAAGCGGAACCCGCGCCGCCCGCGAACGTTGCGCCCCTCAACGACGCACCGCGGCCCGCTGATCTCGCGCAGCCTGCGCCGTTCGCGGCGCCCGCCATGCATGACGACGCAGACGCCGAGCTCGCGCCGATCCCCACGCGCAGCCCGCTTCTGTTCGTGGCCATCGGCGGTGCTCTGATCCTGGTGCTCGGGCTCGCCGCCGTCGGCTTCTTCGTGCTGCGTTCGCCTGCATCGGCCACGACCGCGCCGATACCCGCCGTCTCGGTCACTCCGATGCCGTCCGCGTCTCCCGTTGCCTCGGTGTCACCACCGCCGGATATCGTCACTGGCCCAGCGACCAGCGCGTCGGTCGCGCACGCCGACACAGCGCCCAGCTCGACGCCCGCCGCGCCCTCCGCGTCTTCTGCATCTCCGCCGCCGGTATCGCCGCTCGATCCGAAGACCGGCCTTCCGCGCGCGTCGTTCCTCACCATCCCGCGCGCGCTCGCGCGTCACTACATCTTCCTGGACGGAAAGCGGATGCTCGGCACCGGCGCGCGCAGCTTCCCCGTGAAGTGCGGCGAGCACACGCTGGCGATCGACGACCGCAAGGCCGAGCGCGTCATCAACGTCGAGTGCGGCGGCGAGTACATCGTCACCAACTGACACGCGAACGTCATGGCGCGCGGACGAAGCGGGGAAAGTACACATCCAGATCATTCGCCACCGTGGTGAGGTCTGCCATGCGATCGCGATCTGCGCGTCCGGTGAGGACAGATCAGTGCTCGCCGACTGCACGGCCACGCTGTTGCGGATGAACCACGCGTCGGAGCGTGACCGCGCCTTCGATTTCGCGATGAACGAATCTCCGAAGAGCCAGAGCACGCGCGACCCGCCGATGTCCACGGAGTACGCGGCGTCGGCGCCGAGCCAGCGGCGATGCCGCGGAGAGTCGCCATGCGCGCAGCATACCCATAGGATTGGCCGATGGCATCCTGGGTCCCACTCCGCGCTGCGCGGCTTCGCGCCGCGGTTCGCGACGTAAGAGCAGTCGCCGCGTGCGTACTTCTGCTGATGCTCGCCGGTTGCGCTCCACCAGACGCTCCTCGCGAGCCGCGACCCGCAGCTCTCGTCGTTGCGGCGGCTCCTCACGCCAAGGGCGTCCTCGCGATCGTCGCGCACCAGGATGACGATCTCCTGTTCATGAACCCCGCGCTCCTCCACCACATCCGCGAGGGTGGGGCGGTCCGCACGCTGTACCTGACGGCGGGCGACGCGGGGCTCTTGCGCTGGGACGACGGGTATCTCAGTCTCTCCCCACATGGCGTACTGAAGTATCACTGGCAACTTCGGGAAGAGGGCATTCGCGCCGCCTACGCCGCCATGGCGCGCGTCCCCAGCGCGTGGAAGAAGTCGACGTTGATCCTCGGGGGTCAGCCGGTTGTGCTCTTCACGCTCCGCGACGCGCCGCAGATCAGCGTGGTGTTCCTGAGGCTGCCGGACGGCAACATGGAAGGCGCGGGGTTCGAGGGCACCTGCCGCGCGTCGCTGAAGCGCCTCTGGAGCGGCGATATCAAGGAGATTCGCCGCGTCGACGCCGACGTCAATTGCTCGACGTCCGAACCCGATGCGATGCGTCCTCCGTACGATCGCGACGGCCTGGAGCAGCTTCTCGGCGCCGCGATGAAGGACGCCGCCGTCAACGAAGTATGGACGCTCGACGCGACGGGACAGAATGGAAGGGACCACTCCGATCACGAGATCACGGCGCGCTTCGCGCAGGAGTCGCGCCTGCATTTCGCACCGACGTGTCCCGTGCGAATGTTTCGCGGCTACAACATCGAACGCGAGGCCGTGAATCTCTCGCCAGAGGAGCATCACGACAAGCAGGAGATCTTCATGACGTACACCCCGTACGACATGTGCAAGTACCCGCGTCCTTCCGAGCCTTCGGGCCGTGCAGACGCGGCCACGTGCGATCACGACATGGGTGAGGGCTATTCGAGCTGGGAGTGGCGCCAGTTCGAGGTGCCTCAGGGACGCTGAGGGCAGCTCACGAGTCGGCCATCTCGCGAGTATCGCATCTTGGCTCGCCGGGCAGCCGGCCCTAAGCTCCCTGCATGGGCAAGTCGGAGGGGGAGCCGCTCGTCGTCATCGTCGGAGGAGGGTTTGGTGGGCTCTCCGCCGCGCATGCCCTCCGTCGCGCCAAGGTGCGTGTACACCTCATCGATCGCACGAACCACCATGTTTTCCAGCCCCTCCTGTACCAGGTGGCCACGGGGCAGCTGTCGCCAGCGGACATCGCGAAGCCGATCCGCTCCGTGCTCCGCGATCAGAAGAACGTCACGGTCTCCATGTCGCTGGTGCGTGAGATCGATAAGGACAAGCGTGAGGTCGTCACCACGAGTCGGCGCATCAAGTACGACTACCTGATCGTCGCGGGCGGGGCGCGGCACTCGTACTTCGGCAAGGATGAGTGGGAGCCGTTCGCGCCGGGTCTCAAGAGCCTGGACGACGCGCTCGAGATCCGCCGTCGCGTCCTCACGGCGTTCGAGCAAGCAGAGAAGTACGACGACGAGCCGCGGCGAAAGAGCGCCATGACGTTCGTCATCGTGGGCGCGGGTCCCACGGGCGTGGAGACGGCGGGCGCGATCGCGGAGCTCGCGCACAACACGTTGAAGTCGGAGTTCCGTCGCATCGACGCGGATCACACGCGCGTGCTCCTCGTAGAGGCCGGGCCGCGCGTGCTTCCTTCCTACACCGAAGGACTCTCGGAGAGCGCGAAGAAGCAGCTCGAGGAGCTCGGCGTGGAGGTCCGCCTCCGCACGCGCGTGACGGGCGTCGGTGATCGCTTCGTCGAGCTCGATGGTGAGCGACTGGACGCGCACACCGTGATCTGGGCGGCCGGCAACGTGGCCTCGCCGCTCGCGAAAGAGCTCGGTGAGACCGATCGCTCTGGACGGCTCCTTGTCGAGCCCGATCTCACGGTGCCGGGACACCGAGAAATCCAGGCGATCGGCGACATGGTCGCGATCGACGACACGCACAAGAACCCAGTGCCTGGCGTCGCGCCCGCCGCGATGCAGATGGGTCGCCACGCCGCGAAGAACATCCGTCGACAGCTAGAAGGAAAGGCGCCAGAGCCGTTCCGCTATCTCGACAAGGGCAACCTCGCCACCATCGGACGGAACGCGGGCATCGCGGACATCAAGGGCCTGCGCTTCGGCGGCTACTTCGCGTGGCTCGCGTGGGCGCTCATCCACCTCTTCTTCCTCGTCGGCTTCCGCTATCGCGCGATCGTGTTCCTGGAGTGGGCGTGGGCGTACATGTTCTACACGCGTGCCGTGCGGCTCATCTCCGACATCCCGCCGCGCGCTTCTGATATCGTGGCCGAGCAGCGCGACCCCGCGCGAGTGGAGCTCCATGCACCCGAACGAGAAGCTCATTGAGACCTTCTACACGTCCTTTCAGAACTCCGACTCTGCAGGCATGATCGCCTGCTACCACCCGGATATCGAGTTCTCGGACCCCGTCTTTCCCGACCTCACCGGCAAGCGCGCCCGCGCGATGTGGAGCATGCTCGGCGAGCGCAAGGCGGATCCGAAGGATCGCTGGTTCTCGGACGTTCACGCGGACGACAAGAAGGGCAGCGCGCACTGGGAGGCGAAGTACAAGTTCCCCGCCAACGGCCGCCCCGTTCACAACATCATCGACGCCGAGTTCGAGTTCGTGGACGGCAAGATCCGCCGCCACACCGACACGTTCGACTTCTGGCGCTGGTCGCGGCAGGCGCTCGGTGCGCCAGGGATCTTCCTGGGCTGGGGGCCGCTGAAGGGGCCGCTCCGCAAGCGCCTCGCGAAGCTGCTCGACGACTACATCGAGAAGCACCCAGACCTCACCTGATCAGCCGAGCATCGCCAGCAGCGGCGCGATGAGCGTCCGCTGTTCGCTGGTCGCGTCCGCCATGAAGCGCGCCTTCTCGCTCTCCAGCACGGGGAGCTGCGCGGGGAAGGTGCAGAGGAGCCACTGCGCGGTCTCGTAGGCGAGAGCCGCATGGCGCGCTTCGTCGTCCGCGATACGCGTGTAGAGTGCACGTAATGACGGGAGCGGCGCAGCAAGCGCGCGCGCGGCCACGTCGTGTGCGGCCAAGGTCTCGCCGATGCATCCGCCGCGGAATACGTCCGCGAGCAGCGCCGCGGCGAGCGCGTCCGCATCTCCCGCGCCCGGAAAAGGCGATACGGCCTCTGGCAAGAGGCCCGGCGCGACGCGAGCGCCCAGCTGCGTGGCGAAGGCGAGCGTGTCGCGCGCATGCACTATCTCGTCCGCGAGCGCGCGCTGCGTCTTGTCGACGAGCCACGCCGGCGCGCCCAGCGCGAACAGCTGACAGAGCGTCCGTGCGAATGCCGCCACGCTCGCGTGCTCGCTGAGTGCGTCCTCTACGAGCTCGGCGCCAAGCTTTTCGCGCGCCTCCTCTGCCATCGAAGCGGCGCTCTCGGCCGCACCTGCGGGCGCCTCCGTCCACCATCCGCGGCCCGCGGTCTTTCGCGCCACACGCGCCACGTCATCCACGAGGAGCGGGCGACCGCCCGGAAGCGGACTCCCATCGTGGCAGAAGCCTGGGGGCGGGAGCATGTGCGCGCCATCCGTCCGCATCGCGCACCGAAGGCCGGGCCCGCAGTCCGCATCCGTCATGCAACCGCCCGAAGTGGAGGGCGTCGGGGTCTGCGGCGGCGGCGCCTCTTCCTTGCAGCCGAAGAGCGGCGACAGCGCGAGGTTGGCCAGGATCAGCGCGGCGACGGAGGAGCGTGACATCGGTCGATGCTACATCACGGCGTGGCGATCTCGAATACGTCGCCCGGGTTCGGCAACACCGCACGCGCAGAGCCCGCCGCGCCGTTCGTCACGAGCAGCTTCGGTTCGGTGCCGTCGGGCATGGCCGCGCGCGCCTTCACGAGCCAGCCAGGGACGTCGAGCAGCGGAATGGGCACGGGCGCACTGCCGAGCGGCTGCAAGAAATCTTCCCAGTGCCCACCAAGGGCGTAGCGCGGCGCGACCGCGTCCGCAGTTGCAGCGGGCTCGTTGTTCACGTTCTGGTAGCTGCCCACGCAGAGCAACGCGAGGTCCACGCGCTTCCCGGAGAGCACGGCGTCAGGGATGAAGCCGATGGGCGCGTTCGTCGGCGCGTCCTGGTAGTAGACGCGGAACGTGGGCTTCTTCGTCTTCGCATCCAGGAAGTCCACCAGGAACGCGAGCGTGGTCCCTTCCTTCCATGCGTCCATGCGTGTGGGCGCCGTGCACTGCTCACCCTCCACGCTGCCTGGCGCGAAATGGATCGGACCGACCTGATCTGGATGCGTCGAGCACACGGCATAGACGCGCATGTTCGCACCCGGCACGTTGACCCACGTGCCGGTCAGCGGTGCGCCGGGAGGCCGTAAATCTGGGCAGTTCGTGTAGTCGACGACGCTGGCCGTGGGGTCGTCCATGGCCACGACGCGAGCCCGATTGATCGTGCTGGACGACGCGGGCGTTCCGCCGCACGACATGCTGCGATCAGGCGCGAACGCGTCGAGCACGTTGCGCGCAGAGGAGTTCGAGTACAGCGTGGCCGTCTTTGCGCGCTCCAGCACCGTGGGAACGTCGAGCAGATGATCGTAGTGCGCGTGACCCGAGAGGATGGCGCGAAGGTTCGCGAGCTTGCTCGCGGGCAGGTTCGCGTCCACGGCGGTGGGGTCCGAATGCACCGGCAGCCCGGTCTCCACCGCGAGCATGTCGGGGCGTGTGTAGAGCGGCGCCGTCATCAGCGCATCCGCGCCAGAGCGCAGCAAGAATCCACCCACGCCCAGGAACTCCACACGCAGCGTGGCAGGTGGTGCGGGGATCGGCGAAGACGGAGCACACGGAGACGTGGTGCAAGGTCCATTCGCGTCAGCTTCAGCGGTCGACGCGGGCTGACCGCTCCCGCCCCCGGTGGTCGCCGCACCGGGAACATCCGTGGCCGACGGCGCGCCGGTCCCCACGGTGTCCGTTCCACCCCCACACGCCGCGCAGAACGCGAACGCACACGCGAGAGCACCGTTCCTCATGCATCCCTCCCTTTCACCGTGAAGAGCCCCTGTCGTGTCGCGATGCGCAGCGCACGCCGTGCCTCCGCATCGTCCCGCGAGAGGATGCGGTGCATCGCGAGCCCGTCGAAGATGGAGAGGATGAGGCGCGTCGTCGCCGTCACCTCGTTCGGGTCCGTCACGAACGGCAGGAGGAACCGCTGACACATCTTCTCCGCGCGCGTGACGAGCAACGCGTCGACGGGCGCGATCACCTCGCGGAGCGTCGGGTCCGTGCGCGACGCGACCACCAGCTCGAGCCACGCATAGAACGTGTTCCCCGTGTACACGCGCCACATGAACTCCGCCGCGTCCGACAGATCCAGAACGCCCGCCGGCGTGCTCGCGAGGCGTCCCTGGAACTCCGTCAGCCGTTGCTCGAACAGCCGTCGCACGGCGGCCGCCACGAGGCTCTCCTTGGTCGGGTAGTGATGCTGCTGCGCGCCGCGAGACATCTCCGCACGGCGGCACACGAACGGGAGTGACGTGCCCGCGTACCCGCGCTCGATCAGCGTCGCGATGGTCGCGTCAAGGAGCCGCTCCGTGGTCTGCGCAGTGCGCTCGGCCTGGGTCGCCATGGCCGATCTCGTACGCCCAGTAAAACAAACAGTCAAGACTGATTGTTTTTATCTACCGCACCGGAACATCAAATACAGGCTTGTTAACGGTGTCTTGCGAGCCTGGGGAAGGGGGCCGAGCCATGTGTGACGCTCGCCCGGATCACGATCCGCTACTTCGCGGCGTTCGGGAAGCGCGCCATGATCTGGTCGATCGTCTTCTTGAGCAGCGCGTCGTCCACGTTCTTTGGGTCGACCTCGGTCTTGCCGAAGCCGTGCCACGCCTGGACGCCGTTCTTGTCCAGCGCATCGATGATGACGGCGCCTTCTTCGAACTCCTCGGTCGGCTCGGAGAGGGAGTCACCGGACTCGCGGTTCGACATGGTGGGCGCCTTCTGCACCTCGCGGCGGCCCACCGCATACATCCAAACGAGATCCGCATCGGCGACGGTCTTGGCGGGCTCGTATCCCTTCGCGCGGAGCGCCGCCTCGAGCAGCGGGGCCACGTGTCGTACGGTCTCTTGCGCCTTGGGTGACGACTTGTAGCGGGGCGGCGGCTGCTCCGAGGATCCGATCGCGTAGGTCTTCGCGTGCTGCGCGGCCTCCGCGGGCGGCGAGCTCTGCACGCGCACTTCCTGACCGCCTCCTCCGCAGCCGGAGAGCGCGAGCGCGGACAGCGACGAGAGGAGGACCAGTGTTCGGATGGCGTTCATGCACAGAGTCGTAAGACCCGAAGATGCCCAAGTCGAGCCGAAATCGAGTGCAATTCGTGCGCTCAGCTCGCCGTACCGCGGAGCATCGGGACGAACAAGATGGCGCCGAGATCCTCGACGCGCACCGTGCCCCCTTGCGCATCCTTGCGCAGGCGGACGAGCCGCTGAGTCTCGAGATCGCCCACAGGCGCGACGAGCACGCCGCCGGGAGCCAGCTGGGCTATGAGCGCATCCGGCACGGCGGTGGGCGCGGCGGTGACCGCGATGCGATCGTAAGGCGCGCCGGACATCCATCCCTCGTAGCCATCGCCGACGTGAACGGACACGTTGGCGTACCCGAGCGTGGCGAGGCGAATGCGGGCGGCCTCCGCGAACGGACGCAGGCGCTCCACCGAGTCGACGTGGGCGGAGAGGCGCGAGAGCACAGCGGCGTGGTATCCGGAGCCCGTGCCGATCTCGAGCACGCGCTCCGTGCCATTGAGGAGCAGCGCCTGCGATATCGCGCCGACGACGGCCGGCTGCGAGATCGTCTGTCCGAGGCCGATGGGCCGGGGCTTGTCAGCGTATGCATCCTCCGCGGACGCGGCCTCGAAGAACAGATGACGAGGCACCTCACGCAGCACCTGGAGCACGCGAGGGTCGGTGATCCATCGCGACGCAGTGAGCATGTCCACCAGCTCACGCCGTCGGTCGTCTTGGTCGAGCTGGCTCATTTCTTCGGGGCCCTCTCGAACGAATAGCCGAGGATCAGCTTGGCAACGAGGGCATTGCTTCCGTTCGTGAGCCCCTCGCCGATCCCGGCATTGATCTCCACGGCGTCGAACGATGTGATGTCGATCGCCTCGTAGAGGTAGTGCTCCTGTTCGGCCCACGGTCGCGGCTTTGCGATCGGCCCGATGCCCGCGTAGTACTCCACGCCGACCGCGAGCGCGGAGAAGAGCTTCACCTTGGCCATCGCGGCGGGCTCGAACGTGGGGCCGCTCGCGCGCTCCGGTGTGCCGAGCGGGATACCCACGATCGGGTTCGCGGCGAACTGGAAGCGCTCGTTCTCCCACGCGACGATGGGTCGCACCTCGCTGCCGACGCGACTCGGGTCGTATCGCTCCGGCAAAAGCGACAGCTCCAGGTTCACACCGAGGCGCAGGTGCTGCACGCCGCTGTCGGGAAGGACGAACTTGGCGCGTCCCTTTGCGCCGGCATAGTCGAACGTTCCGTCAGGGCGCACCGCGGTCTGCAAGTAGCCGCCGAGCTCCAGGAAGTCCGTCAGCCCCATCGACGGCTCCAGTGTCATGTGCGTCTGCTGGTGCATCGGGAGTGCAGGCGCCTCGGCGGTCTTCACGCCATCGAACACGCGGTTCAGATGCAGCTCCAGACCGGGCACACCCGGCGCGTTCGCGGTGCCGTCGTAGACCTGGATCTCGAATGGGTCCACCGCCCATGCGTCGCGCGCAGTGAGCACGGTCGCCACCAGCGTTGCGCATGCGGCTCTGGTCCTTGCACTCCGGATCAACCAGACCTTCTGTAGCAAGCTTTCGCGTCGTTCGCGGGTGTAAGATCTTTGCCGCGGCTCGTCCGTAGGAGGGGTCCATGCCGAAGCGAGTCCTGTTTGTCGTGAAGGAGCTCGAAGGCGCGGAGCCGCTGGGTCCGCTCTATGTCGCGGGCGCTCTGATGCAGGCGGGGCACACGTGCGCGTTCATCGGCACGCGCGGCAACGACGTCATGGCGGCGATCAAGCGGTGGGCGCCGGACATCGTGGCGTTCGGCGCGACCACGGGCCTGCACCGCTTCTATCTGGGCCTCGCTGCGCGCATCAAGGAGGAGCTGCCGCACGTGGTGACGCTCTTCGGCGGTCCGCACCCCACGTTCTTTCCGGAGGCGATCTTCTCGCCGGGTATCGACGTCATCTGTCGCGGTGAGGGTGAGGACGCGGCCGTGGAGCTCGCGAACGCGCTCGATCGCGGTGACGATCACACGCTCATCGCGGACCTGTGGGTGAAGCACGAAGGCAAGGTCACGCAGAACGGCCCGCGCGAGCTGCGCCGCGACCTCGACGAGATCCCATTCCCGCCGCGCGAGCTCCTCTACGCGTACGACGATCGGCTGCGCCAGCGCCCACTGAAATCGTTCACCACGAACCGCGGCTGTCCGTTTCCCTGCAGCTACTGCTTCAATCCGTCGCTCACGGAGCACTATGGCTCCTCGTGGAAGAAGGTGCGGATCCGCAGCCCGGAGAACGTGGTGCGCGAGATCGCGGAGACGCGCAAGAACGGGCCGCTGCAGGTCATCGGCTTCCGCGAGAGCATCTTCGTGTATCGGGAGGACTGGCTGCGCGCGTTCGGTGAGCTCTATCGCAAGGAGATCAAGCTGCCGTACTACTGCCACCTGCGCGCGGACATCGTCACGGACGAGATGGTGGAGCTGCTCGCGTGGAGCGGCTGTCACACCGTCAACGTCGGCATCGAGACCGCGAACCCGCGCCTCGCGAACGAGGTGCTCCAGCGCCAGATCAAGATGGACAAGCTGGAGCGCGGCATCCGCGCGCTGAAGAAGGCGGGCATCGTCGTCTTCGCGGACAACATCCTCGGCATACCCGGCGGCACCTTCGAGGACGACCTGGCGACGCTGCAGCTCAACATCGATCTCGACGTCGACTACGCCGCGGCCACGCTCTGCACGCCGTATCCCGGCACCGGGATCGCGAAGTACGCAGTGGAGAATGGCTTCTTCAGCGGCGACTTCGATCTGATCGACGACAGCTACTACACGGAGAGCGTACTCACGTTCGCGGACCCGAAGGACAAGCGAAGAACGGAGAATCTACACAAGTTCTTCGCCGTGACCTGCGCGCTGCCGGAGCTCTTGCCAGTCGTCATGCGCCTCATCGATCTCCCCACGAACGACTTCTATTACGCCATGTTTCGCGCCTGGTACCTGGTCTGCCACATGACCGACGTGATGCCGCGCAGACCAGACCTGCGGCAGCTCAAGGAAGGCCTGCTCTCCATCTTCGGCGTGTTCGAGGGCAAGGAAGAGAACTGGTTTCCGATGCCTCCGCCCGAGGAGCTACCCATCGTCGCTGGCAAGACCAAGGAGTCCGCCGAAGCAGCGCCCACCACCGGCGGCACCCTGATCCGGCTCGGCAAGCGGGCCGCCGCGCCCGCGCTCGGGATCGGAGGCGAGCATGTCTGAGGCAGACGATCGCGCGCGCAAGGTGAAGGCACGCAGGCAAAAGCGCAAGCTCAAGGCCGCCGCGTCGGTCGCCATCGCCGTCACCGCGGGCCTCTTCCTCGCATGTCAGCGTGGAGTCACCGAGGTCCAGAAGGCCATCGACGCCGCGCGGGGCGACGACGCGGACGCACAGACCAGCGACGCCACCAGCGATCCCGCGATCACCGTGAAGGACGCGAGCGCCAGCGCCACCGACGCGAGCCAGGCCCTCGACGCAGGAAGACCCGACGCAGCCCTCGCGAGGAGATCGAGCAACGCCAAGGACGCCGCCGTCGACGTGAACGAGCACCGCAAGGGAATGCCAGTCCGCGACAACCTGCTGGAGTAGGTCGAGGTCGAAGTCGAAGTCGAAGTCGAAGTCTATGGGACGCACCGCCGTACGGCGTCCACTTCAGGCTCAAGGCCAGCTTCGACTCGGGCTCGTTCAGCACGGGCGAGAAGGTGATCCTCGCGAGCATGAAGAAGTACGGAATACTGCTCTCCGACGGCGGCAACATCGCGCTCACGTTCGCGGACGATCGCACGTCCACGGCGAAGTGGGCGGACGTGAAGGTGACCGCGCAGTCGTTCGCGGCGATCAAGGCGGACGACTTCGAGGTGGTCGACCTCGGCGCGGACGTCGCGCAGACGGACGACTGCGTCCGCAACCCCTGAGCGCACCGGCCTCAGCGCATCACGCGCGATGAGTCATTCGGTGCCGCACTCCGACTCCTTCGCCGTGACGGCCTTTCCATCCCAGCTGAGCGCGCCGTGGAGCGTGCCGCACACGCCTTCGAAGGTGTACTTCACGGTGTTGCCTTTTCCTGCGGAGACCGCGGGCGGATTCTCACCGGTCTTCTTGGCGAGCATTAGGGTGAGCTTCGCGCCGGCGCGCTTCCACACGCTGATGGCGCCGTAGTCCTGGTTGTTGTCGAACTTCGGTTTTCCCGCGTTGGCAGGGTCGTCGATGATCGTGGCCACGAGGAGCTCGGTCGATGCGTCGGGCCGCCATGTCCAGAAGTGCGTGATGCCCGGCTTGAAGTGCCAGAAGCCATCCGGCTGCACGCCGGCCTGGTCCTTCACCTGGCGGTACTCCTCGGGCAGGAGCGGGATGGCGAGCTTCGCTGTCTCTGGCTCGCTGCGCGGACCCACGAGGCCGCCGTGCGACTCGCGCAGCGCGGCCTTGAAGTCTGGATCGCTCCGCACGGTCTTCAGGTCGTCGTCACTCTTCGCCTTCTCCAGCATATTGGAGGCCTTTGCATCGCCGTCGTCGGCGGCGCGCCCGATCTCCGACAGCGCCCAGATGCTGTCCTTCGGTTTGCCCGCGAGCGCGAGCCCGCAGGTCAGGTTGTAGCGCGCGAGGATCATGGAAGGGCGCACGGTGAGCGCGACACGCCACCAGCGGTTCGCGATGTCGTATTCCTTCTTGCCGTAGTGGTGGAAGCCGCCGTCGTTCAGCGCGGTGGCAAGATCGCCGAGCGTGTCCGCGCAGTCATCGGGCGCGATCGACTTTCGCAGCTCCGCGACGTCCACGGTGCCGTCCGAGATCTTGGCGTCGTCACCCTTGTCCAGCGTGGCAAGGCGCGCCTTCGCGTCGGCCGCGGTCTTGCACTTGGTCTTGCCCTTGGCCTTGTCGGAGGACCACTCGGGGACGTCGCCGACGCCGTCGATCGCGTGCGTGCCGGCCGCGGCTGCCGCCTTCGTCGGACCGGCATCCGCTGCTGCTGCGTCGGCGCCGCCGTCGCCGGTCGCGTCGGTCTTCTTCGGGCATGCACAGAGGAAGAGGAGCAGGAGAGGGGCGAACGCGCGGCGCCGAATGGTCATGCGCGATGTTCGCCCGTGCCAGCCGAGTTCGTCTACTCCGTTCTGGCGGCGGTCCCGTGTCCCTCCGCGAGACCCCCGTGCCAGGTTCCATCCAGCAGGCGTGCGAGATATTTGCGCACATCGCCGGGCCAGCCTTTCACGAGCCTCTTCCACGTCTTCTCGTCGCGGGCAAAGAGCGCGCGCGAGGCCTCCTCGAAGTTCGGGCGATTGCCCGCGAGGGTGCTCATCATGCGGCTCGCCGCGCTCTGGGCCTTGCGCACGTGTGCGCGGTCGGGCTCCTTCTTGCGCGCGTCGTCGATGAGGCGGCGTATCGCGGCGGAGTTGCCGTGCGGCTGCTCGTCGAGCCACTCCCAGTGCCGCGGCAAGAGCGAGATCTCACGCGACACCACGCCGAGCTTCGGCCGCCCGCGACCTTGCTGCTCGGGCTTCGGGAGCACGCGTAGGAGCACGTCCTCGAGCGTCCCGGTGAGATCGAAGTCGACCTCGCTGCCCGTGTCATCCCTGAAGATCAGGACGCCATCCACGCCCTTCCTGTCGAACCGGCTCTTCAAGCCCGACACCACGATTGAGAGGGCGCCGGACACGAGCAGGGAGTCGCTGGCGAAGGCCGTGTACGTGAGCTCTTCAGACATGGGTCAACATTATACCCGGGTATAAACGTTGTCAATATCTTCCGGGTAAAAAAGGCTTTCCTGCCTCCCCAGGCCGGCGCGATTTCGGCTGGAAAACCAGGCGTTCGAGCGTCTCGAGGCCGCCGATTTCGTCGCTGGAAAACGGCCCAGATGATCTGGTAGGCTCGCCGCCATGCGCCTCTTCCTGCCTGTCCTCGCGGTCCCCGTCTCGCTGTTTCTCTTCTCCTGCGGAGGGCCGCCGCCACCCAAGGACGGCAGCGGCGGCAACGGCGCGACGAACCCGAACTATGTCCACGAGGGGAAGGGCGCCATCGACCCGCACAAGGTCCACCCGTGTGGCGCGGCAGACAAGGTCCACAAGTACGATCTGCACGACGAGGACGGCGACCGCGCCATGGTCCCGTGCAGCTCCGACGGCGACGACGCCGAAGGGAAAGCAGGCCACGACTTCTCCGGCGCCATCCACATCGAGACCGTCCCGGAGGGCGTGCACATCACCATCCACGCCACCGACGACGAGGTCAACCTGGGCGCGCTCGGCTCGGACGTGAAGACGCGCGACGCAGTCCTCGTCTACCCGAAGGGCCCCACGTCCAAGGCCGTGGAGGTGAAGCTGAAGCACACCGCCCACGGCTACACGGGCGACAAGGTCATCCTCTACGAGGACCTCGACAAGCTCACGGACGAAGGCACCACCATTCAGGTCGCCATCTTCGACCACGACAAGAAGGGCGGCCAACCGGCCGAGGAGCTCCACGTCTCGCTCAACGTCAGCGCCGGCAAGAGCTGCGAAAAGGCGATCGACGAGAACCCGCAGACGGTCGACATGGGCAAGAAGGGCGGAACTCCCGACCTCACGAACCAGCAGCTGGGCGCGCCGATGTCATCGAGCGCGTTCATGTCGAGCTGCGGCCTGGCCGACAGCGCCAACGCGGAGATCTGCGTTGCCGTGAAGAAGGGCAAAGTGCTCGGCGTCAGCGTGAAGGTGAGCCCGGCGAACAACCGCGTCGCCGCGTGCATCGACAAGTCGACGCGGAAGCTCAAGTTCCCCGAGTCCGAAAAGCTCGACGTCGTCCACCAGAAGTTCTGACGCGATCTCCGGCCTACGATGGAGTGGCACAGCCCTTTCAGGATCCGTGCGTGGACTCCACCACTGGGCGCCGCCGTTCTGTGCGTTCTGTGCGGTTCGTGCGGCGCACCTGCGGCCGACGGCGAAGGCGCTCGCACCCCTCAGGCCGCGCGATCCTGCGGAGCGCCGGAGGAGACCCAGCGGCGTCAAGTCACGTGGGAGCACGTGCAAGAGGTCGTCAAGGCCCGCGCGTCGCAACGCGCCATGGACGCCGCG
This sequence comes from Myxococcales bacterium, assembly GCA_025355005.1. Classification (GTDB taxonomy): domain Bacteria; phylum Myxococcota_A; class Polyangia; order Polyangiales; family Polyangiaceae; genus JANXLV01. Next base: position 24,800 of record JANXLV010000202.1, read on the forward strand.
GTCGCGTGTGAGACTGCGCGCGCATTTCTGACAGAGTGCCCGGGTTGGGATCTGGGCACCGCCGCTGCCCAGCGCGTTTCGTGCCTGGTCGCGCTGACGGAGGACATGGACGCGCTCGAGGAGTCGCTCATCATGACCCTGAATCCGTCGCCGCTCACGGATCCGCTCGACGGCGATCCGTGGGTCAGCGCGGGGCCGCGCACGTTCGCGGCTTCACTGGCCCGCTTCGAGACGCTCGCTCCGCACACGCCCGACGAGACGAAGGTGCTCGCGTCGGCGCAGGGGCTCAGGAAGGACTCGCTTCGCTACGGCAACGACGTCCAGCGCCTTCACTCGACATGCGCAGACATCGACGAGCTCGAGAAGGCGATGCACGCGGTCGGCGCATTCACGGCGCAGCGCTACGAGCGCACCGTCGAGATACGGAGAAACACGGAGGTCGAGCTCCGGCAACGCCGCGTCCGTGCCGTGGTCGCGAAGGAGTATGCCGTCCCCGACGCCGCGGCCGCCATGCGTGAGGACCTCGAGCTCGCGCGCAAGGTGGCCTCGGAGCTGCGGTGCTACAGCGCCGAGGCCGCGAAGAGCGCCGACGACGACATCGCGAAGTGGGTCGCGAAGGTCGACGCAGCGCGAAAGCCCAGCCCGCGCTGATTTGACTTAATTCCCATCAAGCGCGGGTCGTAACTGCCGTTCCCTTGAATCGAGAGCGATGCCCGACACAGTCCGTGTCGCGAGCTCGAACAACGGAGAACGCCCATGGCTGTCACGATCAACACGAACGTCGGCTCGCTAACTGCACAAAAGAACCTGGCCAACACGCAGGCCGCGCTTTCCAAGAGCTTTGCCCGGCTCTCGTCTGGCTATCGCATCAACTCGGCATCGGACGACGCGGCTGGTCTCGCCATCTCGGACAGCATGCAGAGCCAGATCCGCAGCTACACCGTCGCCGGTCGCAACACCAACGACGGCATCAGCATGGCGCAGACCGCGGACGGCGCTCTTGGCCAGGTGACCGACATCCTCGGCCGCATGCGCGAGCTGGCGACCCAGGGCGCAAACGGCTCCCTCCAGACCAGTGACCGCGCGTACCTCGCGACGGAGTTCAAGTCGCTCCAGTCCGAAGTGAAGCGCATCCTCACCTCCACCAAGTTCAACGGCAACGCGCTCATCACGCAGACCAGCTCGTCGGTGTCGTTCCAGGTGGGCATCAACAACACCACGGACGACCGCATCTCGGTCACGTTCGGCGGCGTTCACCTCTCGGCGCTCGTCTCCACGGCCAACTCGATCTCCGGCGCGGCATCGAACGCCCAGTCCGCCCTGGACGCGATCGACAACGCGCTCAAGACGGTCTCCACCACGCGCGGCCGCTTCGGCGCCGTCATGAACCGTCTCGAGATCACCTCTGCCAACATCCAGACGGCGAGCCTGAACCTCGCCGCCGCGAACTCCCGCATCCGCGACGTGGACGTGGCCGCGGAGACCGCGACCCTCTCGCGCACGCAGGTGCTCGCGCAGGCAGGCACGTCGATCCTCGCGCAAGCGAACCAGTCGCCGCAGATGGCGCTCTCGCTGCTTCGCTGAGCCGTCCGCGAAGGCCATGATAGGGTGCCGGCGATCATGCCGGCCCCTGCCGAAGACGAGAACGCCGCGGCTGTATCGCCTCCACCGAAAGGAGCGACGCGCGCGGCGTTCGTCTTCATCTTCATCACGGTGCTCACCGACATGCTGGCCCTCGGCATCATGGTGCCCGTGCTTCCCAAGCTCATCGTGGAGTTCGAGCACGGAGATGTCGCGCAGGCCGCGAAGGTCTCAGGTGTATTCGGCTTCGCCTGGGCGCTGATGCAGTTCTTGGCTTCGCCCGTGCTGGGCGCCCTCTCTGATCGGTTCGGTCGGAGACCCGTCGTGCTTCTCTCGAACTTGGGGCTGGGCGTGGACTACGTCTTGATGGCGCTCGCGCCCAGCCTTTCCTGGCTCTTCGTGGGCCGCGTCATCTCCGGCATCACCGCCGCGAGCTACCCCACGGCGAGCGCGTACATCGCCGACGTCACGCCGCCCGAAAAGCGCGCCGCGAGCTTCGGCATGCTCGGCGCCGCGTTCGGCCTTGGCTTCATCGTGGGCCCTGCGGTGGGGGGTGTGCTCGGCGGGATCGACCTGCGCTTGCCGTTCTGGGTGGCCGCAGCATTGAGCCTTGCGAACACGCTGTACGGCGCCTTCATTCTTCCGGAGTCGCTGCCGCTCGACAAACGCGCCGCGTTCAGCCTGAAGAAGGCGAACCCCATCGGCGCCATCTCGATGCTCATGCGTGACCGCGTGATCCTCGGTCTGGCCGCTGCGACCTTCCTGTACTCGATCGCGCACGAGTCGCTGCCGAGCATGTTTGTATTGTACACGGACTTTCGGTACCACTTCAGCGAGCGCATGGTGGGCGTGTCGCTCGCCATCGTCGGCGTGTGCTCCACCGTCGTGGCGGCGGGCCTGGTGGGCCCGTCGGTGAAGCGCTTCGGTGAGCGGAGCACGCTGGCGCTTGGGCTCCTGGCTGGCGCGGTGGGCTTCGGGATCTATGCGGCGGCGCCGAGCACGGTCCCGTTCCTGTGTGGCATGCCGTTCGTGGCGCTGTGGGGTCTCGCCGGTCCGTCGATGCAGTCGCTCATGTCCAGGACGGCGGGCGCTGAGGAGCAGGGCAAGCTCCAGGGCGCCGTGAGCAGCCTGCGCGGCATCACCGGGATGATGGGGCCGCTGCTGTTCACGCAGGGGTTCGCGTTCTTCGTGCGGCCCGCGGCGCCCTTGTTCTTGCCTGGCTTTCCCTACTGGCTCGCGAGCGGCCTCGTCGTGATGAGCTTGCTCCTGGCGATGGTCGCTGCACGAAGCGCCGCGCGTTCCGATCGGACGAGCTGACGCGTCCCGACTTCTCGTCTACGCTTTCTCTCATGCGAAGAGTCGGGTCAGTGCTTCTCCTTTCTGCGGTGTACGCGCTCGCCTCATGTTCATCTTCATCGTCCGGAAACGGTGGCACGCCCACCGACGACGGCGGCGCAGACGACGGCGGCATCACCAACGCGGATGGCGGCGCAGGCGACGCTGCCGCGGCGAATCCGTTCCAGTCCGTCCACGACGAGCTCTTCGGGGGCAAGTGGGTGACCGAGGGCGTGGTGATCATGCGCGATGGCAAGATCGTCTACGAGGAGTATGCGAAGGGCTACACCAAGGACCTGCCGCACATCTCGTACTCGGTCTCGAAGAGCATCGGCGGCACGCTGATCGGCCTGGCGATCGCCGACGGCTACATGAAGCTTTCGGAGCCCGTGTGCACGTACATCACGAAGCCCGCGGGTGCGGACCCGGCGCTGTGCGACACCACGATCGAGGACCTGCTCCACATGTCCTCGGGCCTCTCCTGGGCGGAGGACTACTCGCTCGACCCCACGACGAGCAACGTGCTGCAGATGCTCTACGGCAACACGGACGACATGGGCGCCTATGCCGCGAGCCAGCCGCGCGCATACCCGACCAACACGCGCTGGTACTACTCGAGCGGCGACGCCAACATCCTCGCGCTCGCCTTGAAGGGCGCGCTGGCCGCGAAGTCCATGGACGCGCGCACGTACGCCCAGACGAAGCTCTTCACGCCGCTCGGCATCACCACCAGCACGTTCGAGACGGACCACTCGGGCACCCTGGTCTTCTCCTCGTCGTGGTACGCGACCACGCGCGACATGGCGAAGATGGGCCAGCTCTATCTGGACGACGGCATGGTCGGCACCACACGGGTCCTGCCAGTTGGCTGGGTCAAGTATGCCATCACCCCCGCGCCCGCCGCATCCACGGCCACGAAACGCGACCCGATGCAGGCTGCGCCTGGCGACACGGGCGGCTCCTACGGCGCGCAGATCTGGCTGAACGCGGTGTCCGCGGCCGCCACGCCCGACACCATCGCCTGGCCCGGCGTCCCAAACGACGAGTACGCGTTCGAGGGCCACTACGGCCAGAAGGTCTTCATGGTGCCGTCACGCAAGCTGGTCATCGCGCGGGTCGGCAACGATCGAAAGCCCACGTTCGATCCAGCACCCATGGTCTCGAAGGCCGTCGCCGTCGTCGACGCACTCATCGCGGGAGGTAAGTGAAAATGAAGAAGCTCGTTCTCGCGTTCGCCACCATCCTGTTCGTCTCGTTGCTCCCCGCCGACGACGCCCAGGCTCGCAGGATCACCGCGCCTGCCGACATCTCTCACATCTTGACTGGCTTCTCCGCCAAGGAGACATGCTCGTGCGTCTTCGCCGTTGGCCAGACCGACACCTACTGCAAGGCGTTCGGGCAGCAGGCGGGCTTCGAGGCGATCGCGATCACCATCGACCACAGCGGCAAGAAGGTCACCGCGACCTACAGCCCGCCCACCGGCACATCGGTCACACGCAGCGCTACCGCAGCGACTGGTGCCGGCTGCGAGCTCGACGCCTACTAGGCGAGCGACCCACCCGACGGTTGTGGCCGTGGCTCAGATTCCAGATACGATACGAGAATGGGCCGCGCTCTTAACCGCACGCTTCTTCTCGTATCCATCCCTCTCGGTACCCTTGTCGCCATCGCATGCGGCAGCTCCGGGGACTCCACGTTTCCGGGCGGAGGAGATGGCGATGGCGGCTTCGCGGATGAGACCGGGACCCCCGGGCACATAGGCGGCGAAGGCGGCCAGGATCCGTCGGTGAAGGCGAAGACGGTGTCCATTGCGTGGAAGCCTGCTGCACAGACAGTCGTGGCTGACGGCAAGACGGCGGCCTCGCGGACGTACGATCTGGAGGCCACGCTGAAGGATGGCTCCAAGGTGCTGGTGCTGCCCGAATCGGTCCAGTTCGACCGACCCGACATCGCAACGGCGAAGGTGCTTTCGACCACGACGCTCACCACGCCGGGCACGTACGCAGGCACCGGAACACTCCACGGCGTCTTCGGCACGCTCGGCGCCACCGCGTCGTTCACCGTCGTCGTGAACCGCAAGGATCTGAATGGCGTGAGCGCGACCGTGGCTGCCGCGCTCGACGCAGCCGCCACCGCAGATGCATCGTTGACGTCGCTCCTCTACCCGTACGACAAGACGGTGTTCGCGCTGGGCCTCACGTCTCCGAAGATCATGTGGAACGCGCCAAACGTGGGCGACACGTACAGGTTTCATCTCGAGCAGGCGAACTACACCTACGACACATACGCGACGGTCGGGCAGCCTGGGCAGTTCCGGATCGATCAGAGCGTCTGGGACATCGTCACGGCCTCGAACAAGGGCGCCGGCAACGGGCTCACGCTCAAGGTGTCGCGCTACGACGCGGCGTCGAAGCTGGCGTACGTCTCTGCATCCGAGACCTTCACGATCGCGCCGGAGAGCCTCCGCGGCGCGATCTACTACTGGACTGCGTCGGAGACTCCGCTCCCCGACGGCTCGGAAGGAGAGCGGCGCGGCCACATCTCGCGCTTCCGTCCCGGCACGGGGGCTGTGCCCGTGGCGCTCAACAACGGCAAGTGCATGGGATGCCATGCCGTGAACGCGAAGGGCACGGTCCTCGTCGCAGACGTGGACGACATCAACTACCGGGGCTTCCCCAACACATCACCATCCGTCGCGCCGTACAGCAACTGGAGCAAGACGCGGGCGTGGGCCAGCTTCGACGTATCGAACGCCGACAGCGACGCGGGTGGAACGCCCAAGCTCGAGACCAACAAGTTTGGTGGTCAGATCGCGCTGAACCCGGACGGCACGTACGTGGTCTTCGGCGGACCCACGCCCGTTGGGGGAGGAGCCACGCAGCCGGGCTCGAAGTTCCTCTCGCTCGGGAAGGTCGTTGACGGCACGGTGATCGCGACCAGCGGTCTGGACGCCGTGAACCTCCCCGCAGGCAAGGGCATGATGATGCCGTCGTTCTCGCCCGATGGAACGAAGATGGCGATCGTGGTCAGTTCGCTGGATACCGACAACGTGATCCCAGACAACACGGGCACCACCATCCAGTACCTCGACTTCACGCAAGCAACGCCCGCCTTCAACCCGACGTTGCACGCATTGGTGGACGGCGCGGACGCGGTGTTCACCGTCCAGACGGGCCACGGCCTCGCGTACCCCAGCTTCACGCCGGACTCGAAGGCGATCGCGTTCCACGTGGGCACGACCTCCACGGGTTGCCACGGCGCCTGCGACGACACCGTCACGGACGACGGCAACCTGTTCATCCAACCCGTTGCCAAGGGCGGCGTCGCGTCGCCTGTCGCCATGAAGGCCGCGAGCGATCCCCCGAACGCAGCCGAGGCGAGCCTGTCCGTGGAGCCCACGTTCAACCCCGACGTGCGCGGCGGTTACTCGTGGGTCGTCTTCACGAGCATGCGCACGTGGGGAAATCAGCCGTTTCCTGCGGGGCTCGGCGCGGGTCCCGTCAACGCGAAGCGGCGCCTCTGGGTCGCCGCCGTGGATACGACGCTGGGCGTGATCGACCCGAGCCACCCGGCCTTCTTCCTCGAGGGCCAGGAGGACACGCCGAACATGCGCGGCTTCTGGGCAAACGCGACCTGCACACAGACAGCGCCCGCCGGCGCTCCGCCCAACTCCTGCACGGCTGGCTATGAGTGCTGCTCAGGCTTCTGCATCAACAAGGTCTGCGTCGATCCGAGCACGGTCGCGTGTGCGGGCATCGGTGACTCGTGCACCGTCGCTGCGGATTGCTGCAATCCCGACGCCGTCGCGTGCGTCGCCGGCAAGTGCAAGGCCGGCGGCATTCACTGACGTCACGCAGAAGTTCCAGGCACGGCGCCGAACGTGGCGATGTACCAGTCGCGCTCGTGATGATCGAGACCGTCACCGAACGGCGCGTCGGCCTCGGCGCCGAGCTTGCGGAGCACCATTCGAAGCGTGCGCTCGTCGCACTGGCTGACCAGCGGGATGCCTAGCTCGATCACGGCTGCGCCCGCCACACCGGGTCCAGTCGCGTACTTCTTGCGCGCCCGGCGGCCGTTGTAGACCACCGTGGAGCCGCATGCGCCGCTGATGTCCATCATGAGTGCAAGATGCACGTTTTCGCGCACCGCCAGGGCTGCCATCGCGCGGGCCTCGCGGATCATGGGCTCCGTGATGTCCTCTTCGGCGTCAGTGTCTGCCTCCACCTTGGAGCGCCCGGCGAGCACGTCGAAGCCGTTCCCAAGCGAGATGTTCGGCGTGAAGCGCGGCGTGCCGTAGGCGTGGTCCTCCGGGCAGAACGGGAACGCCTTCACGTTGGGACGCGCGAGCATGAAGCGGGCGAGCGGATATTCGCCGTACGACGTGCCATCGACGCCGCACGGCAGCCCTGCAAGGCATCCGCTGACGAGCACGCGCATCGGCGCGGCTGCGGTGAACGTGGGCCAGGCATGGAGGGTCGCTTCGCTGGGATGATGGGGTAGGGGCATGGCCCTTCCAGGATACGGCCACTCGATGGTAAAGCCGAGACGTGGTGTTTCGCCGCTTCGTCGTCCTCATCGTTCGCCTCGCCATCGCAGCGTCCATCCTGGGCACTGCGGGCGTCGGCCGTGCGGATGGCGCGCGCTCCACGCTGTCGGAAGAGGATCCCCTCTTCGAGCGCCGGCCCATCGGTCACGAGGCCGACTCCGAGCACGAGTCGAAGCATGCGCTTCCGTGCCGGCCCACGGTCACCTGCACGGCCGACATCGTCCCCGCGGGCGATCTCGAGGTGGAGTCTGGCGTCGTCTCCAGGAAGCAGCGCACGGGCTTCACGCTCAGCGCGCCGCTCCTCATGAAGTATTCCGTCTCGCACGAGCTGCAGATCCAGCTCGGTGGCAACACGCTGACCGCGATCCGCACACAGAAGCGCTCCACGTATTTCGACAACGCGGTGGGCGGCCTGAAGGTCCACATCGTCGATCAGACGGACAAGCGACCGTCCCTCGCGCTGTCGGGCGCGATCAGCGTGCCCACGTTCCGCGCCGACGGCTACGAGCGTGCCTACAATGGCATCTTCACGGCCTACGCCACCAAGGACTTCGGCCCCATCCACCTGGACCTCAACCTGGGCGTGAACGCCGCGGGCATCGACAAGATCGCCACGGGCCAGGGCTACGCGGCGCTCGCGGCAGAGACGGAGTTCACGACGGAGTTCGGCGCCATCCTCGAGGGATACATCTTCTCCGACGCGCAGCCCTATGTGGCGGAGGACGCGGGCATCGTCTTCGCGTTCACGCACAGCCCCAAGCCGTGGCTCGTCTTCGACGCTGGCGCCGACGTCTCGCTCTACCAATCAACGCGTGTATATTCCACGTTCTTTGGAGTCACGTTCATCCCGCTCACGCTGGGCCACGACTGATACGAGAGGGACTGAGCACGCCTTCGACGTCGAGCAAGCTCAGTGCTGGGGTGCTGGCGCGCTTGCGTCCGCCGTGCCGCCGTCTGGAGCTCCGGCGTCTGGCTTCTTCCAGAGCGCCACGCCGGCGTCTGCGTGCACGTCGCCCAGCATCATCGTGAGCATCTCGTCCTCGGCGCTCTCCACCTTCTTCAGGGAGATCTTCAGCGTCAGGGGCTCGATCACGGCGAGCTTCTCGGTCACGAGCTTCTTCGCGTTTGGCCCCGCGGGCCCGAGGCCCATGCGCAGTGAGCGCTCCGCTTCACGCCACAGCGCCGCCGCGCCTTCTGCTGCGCGGAAGATGTTTGCGCCATAACGCCCGCCAGGGCCGTCGCGCCTCCCGAGATCGCGCTGCACGCAGGCGGAGTGGTCCGGGTGCAGCTCCGGAACCATCTTGTCCAGTGGCTCGCCGCGCCCGATCGCGCCGTAGGTATCGCACGCACCGGCCACGCTGTGCGCGACCGCCGCGATCAGCTTGATGGCGGTGGCCTCGTCGTTCGCGGTGACCCCGACGTCCGGCGCCACGCGCGCCATCTCGGTGGCCACGGCCATGCGCAGCGCATCTACGCCGGCGCCCTGGCCGGACTTCAGCATGTTGAGCCACGAGTTGGTGGCCTGCGCGATATCACCGCGATGGTCCCGCGAAAGCGCCACGGCCATCGCCGCGCACGACGCCTGGTCGGGATTGTCCGAGTGGAAGCCCGTCCGCGAACCCATGTAGTTTGCAAGTGTCGTGAGGCAGGCGGGCCCATCCGGACCGCACGCGGGGGCGTCGTCCACCTTGCGGGTCCCCGCGCCAAGGCTCACGTTCAGCGCAACGATGTTCTCACCGCTGACCTTCGGCGCCGAGTTGTACCGGTACGCCGTGACCAGCGCCGCGACGATGCCGCCGAAGATGACGGCCTTGACCCACGGCCGTTGAAAGAATGAGGGGGCGTCGCTGGTGTCGCTCACGGCCCCTACATTACTCGACAACCACGACGACGACGACAACGACGACGACGTGGACGCTAGACGGAAACGCGTGGACTGCGGATCCTCGCCGCTTCGTTTCTGCGTAAACAGCGTCGCATGGCGTGAGAGCCGCCCGTCAGGCAAGGCTTCGAGCGAGCACGGAGCGGAACGGACTCTTGTCTCACGATCCCGCACATCTTGCTTGCACTCTACATGCGGTCATGATCAGAGGCGCTCATGGAAAAGGTGAGCGGGATCGAGGCGGAGTTCGGGGGATTGTCACTTGGCGACCCGCGTCGTTCCCGGCGCGTGG
>JANXLV010000068.1 GCA_025355005.1 Myxococcales bacterium
GACCAGCGAGAGCGTGCGGCGAATGTTGCGCTCGTCGTCAATGACGAGGACGGTCTTCGCGATGCGGGTGGTGTCGACTTCGCTCATGGCGACGACGAGAGTACCTCAGAAGAGGATGCCGACGTAAACACGCTGCGTGGAGAGCGATGGGTGGACGACGTCCAGCTTGTACGCATACCCCAGGTCGAACGCGGCGAAGGTGACGTGCAAGGAGGCCATGGGCGCGACGCCGCCGCCGCGGATGCTCTCCTCGTGGCCAGTGAGCTGGGGCGCGCAGCTCGCCGCGCCAGGGCAACCGGGCGTCGCGTAGGTGATCTGGAGGCTGCGCTGGGTGCCGCGATCGAGCGATGCGGCACCACCGAGCGAGAGCGTCGCGTACGTCGGAAACGAGTACGGGAAGAAGAGCGCGCGATAGCCGAACGCCACCTCCGCGGTGCCGCGAAACGCGCTGCGCGAGACGACCGGATCGCTCGTGTCCCGAGGCAGGGCGAGCAGCGCGCCGAGCCGCGCATCGAGCGATAGACGATCGTAGGCGACGACGCGTCCGCCCGCGGAGAGCCCCACGTAGTCCCAGACGTCGCTCTCGACGACCGCACCCAACGTCCCATCGCGGAGGGAGATCGTGCCTCCGAACGTGGCCTTGCGGGTGCTCAGCTTGCCCGCGAGCTCGAGGCCCCGATGGATGCGCACCGCGAAGCCGATCCGGTTGTCGAGGAGCAGATCCGCGACGCCCACGACGCCGCCGTCACACGCGAACAGCGGGCCACCGGAGTTGCCTGGCGCGAGCAGCGTGTCCGTCTGCAGCATGTCGGCGTTGAAGGCGCTGACGGCGCCCTCGGTCGTGCTGTAGTTGAGCAGGCCCTCGAGGTTGCCGCCGTCGCTCGCGTCGCCGTAGGGATTGCCGATCGCGAAGACCTTCATGCCCACCGCCAGATCGACGTGCGCAGGCAGCACGGGTGCATCGAGGACGGCCGTGTCGAGCTCCAGCAGCGCCAGGTCGTGCTCGGTGTCGACCGCGACGACGATCGCGCCCATGCGCCTGCCGTTCATGAACTTCACGTTGAGCCCGCGACCCAGATCGACGACGTGGAACGCCGTGAGCACGTGCTTTGGTGTCATGAACAGAAAGCCCGTGCCGAGCCCTCCATCGGGTCGCTCGATGCGCACGATCGCGCCCTTCGAGCGCTCGTAGACGCGGCTCATCGAGCCCTCGTCGCAGCGCTCCTCCGCACGCGCCGTCCGCGGCACGAGCAGGATTGCGAGAAAGAGCGTGATCCCGAGGACCACGCCCGTCAGCAGTCCGCTCCAGCATCGCAGGCGCGACGGCAGGCGCTCGAAACGCAGGGCGCGGCGACGCGCGCGCGGCTTCACCCGTGCTTCATCGCGTCGAGGTACTTCTGGGCGGCGATCACGAAACCGCTCTCCGGGAAGTCCCGCAGGATCGCCTCGAAGACGATCTGGGCGCGATCCGGCTGGTGCATCTTGAGGCGCGTCTCGCCGAGCAAGAGCAGCGCCTCTGCCTCCAGGTTGGACGGGGCCGCGCCTTCGACGTTGCGCTTCTTCGCCTTCGGGTCAGCGAGGCGAACGACGTCCGCACGAACGGCAAAGTTGCGGAGCGCGTACTCGATGCGGGCGACGGCGGCCTCGAAGTTGTCCTTGTTCAGATAGAAGCGGGCCACGTAGAGCTCGTGCCTGATGAGGCGCGCAGTGACGTCCCGCAGGAGGTCCTTGATCTTGTCGGTCTCGCGGGCGGTCGGATAGTCGGCGACGTAGCCGCGGAGCTCCTTGTACGCATCGAGGGCCGTGGCCTGGTCGCGCTCGTCCGCGGACGGCAGGATGATCGACTCGGAGATCTGGTGGTACTGCGCCTCTGCGATGCGTGAGCGTGCATAGGCCACGCCCTCCGCGTCCGACCGGTGGTCGTGCACGAACTGGCGGTACTCGCGGATGGACTCGACGTACTTCTCCTGCTCGAAGTCAGCGTCCGCGATGCGAAGCTCCGAGAGTGCGGCGAACTTCGAGTAGCTGTACTTGCGCTTCACCTCGCGAAAGAGGTTCTGCGACTCCACCCAGTTGTGCGCCTTGAACTCCTCCATCGCCTCGTCGTAGGCGCGCTTCGCGTCCTGCGTATAGGAGAGGGGGTTTTTGGCCTCCGAGTTCGGGCAGCCGACGAGCCCGAGCGGCGCGACCACGGCGAGCGCGACGAGCAGTGCCACATGGCTGGTCTTTCCGTGCATCGGCATCGGCAGTGCCCGTTCTTACACCCGCTCCTCGCGCCAGCGCACGATTTTTCGCGGCGGGGCAGGGAGGCCCTCCGCGACCGTTTGCTTGTAGACTGCACGGATCAGCAGGCGGACCCTGTCTGCCACGTCCTTGTCGGCGGCGGTGACGGTGACGGTCCCGTCCTCGTGCAGGATCGCCTCCACCTGGATTTTCTCGGGTCCGCGATGGACGGTGCCCACGTACGTGAACGGGGCGGCCTGGCTCTGCGCGTCGCGGGACAGCTCGACTTTGAGGGCGCTCACGGGCCCTTCATAGCACCAGGACGGCGCCCGATGGATCTGCTAGAACACCTCGCCGCAATGGACAAGAACCCGATCACGCCCGAGGGCGCCGCCAAGCTGCGCGACGAGCTGCAGAACCTGAGGAGCGTGGAGCGTCCCAAGGTCATCCAGGCCATCGCGGTGGCTCGTGATCACGGCGACCTCAGCGAGAACGCGGAGTACCACGCGGCCCGCGACAAGCAGTCGTTCATCGAGGGGCGCGTGAAGGAGCTCGAGAACAAGCTCGCGCGCGCGGAGATCATCGATCCGACCAAGCTCGAGGGGAGCAGGGTCGCGTTCGGCGCCACCGTGAAGCTCGCCAACGAGAACGGCGAAGAGGTCAAGTACCGCATCCTCGGCGCCGACGAAGCAGACCTGAGCCAGGGCTCGATCAGCGTCACTAGCCCCGTCGCGCGCTCGCTGCTCGGCAAGGAGGCCGGCGACGAGGTGGTCATCAAGACACCGGGCGGCCCGCGCACGTACGAAGTGCTCGAGGTGTCGTTCAAGTAGGGGCGAAGCAGGCGCGCGTGATCCCCAGCTTCCAGAGCCTCTCTGCCGACGCGGAGGCGTGGCTCGCACACGGCGATCCCGCGCAGGTCCTCGCGCTCTACCAGCAGGGGCGCGCGCTCCGGGGGCACGTGCCGGAAGAACGCGCCCGCGACTTCGCGAAGCTCCTCTCCGGCTTCCAGAAGGAAGAGACCGAGGAGCGGCGGCGCGCACGGGTGCTTGGCCTGGTCCGCGCGTGCAGGCTGTTCGCGGACACGGACTCGCGCTTGCCGTGGGACACGGAGCTGTCGGCCCTGCGCGGCGTGGGTCCGAAGACGCGCAGCGCGCTCACGGAGGTCGGCATCACGAACGTGGGCCAGCTCGTGTGGCTGTTGCCGCATGCATTCACCGACCTCACGCAGCCGCGTCCGCTGTCGGAGGTGCTCGCGGAGCTGGGCGCAGGCGAGGACCCGCACGGCGTGAGCGCGCAGTCCACGATCTCGAAGATCGATTCGCGCAGGGTGATCACGGCCACGGTGAGATCCTGCGGCATCATGGGCATGCGCGGTCGCAAGGCCGTGCGGCTCACCGCGACGGAGGGCGGGCGGTCGCTCTCGTGCTTCTGGTTCTTCATGGCGCATGGCGTCCTCGCGCTCGCAAAGCCGGGCACGCCAGTGCTCCTGGTGGGGCGCATCAAGCACGGCGCGCGCGGCGGCTTCACCATGGCGCACCCCGACATCTACCGGGATGACGTGGACACGCGGCGGACGCTGCCGCGCTATGCGGTTCCCGGCGTGAAGGGCGCGACGCTTCGCGAGGCCACGCTCGCCGCGGTCGCGCGCGCGACGCCGCTGCCGGATCCGGTGCCGCCACGCATCGCCGCGCGCAACTCCATGGCCGACTCGGGGGCGCTCGCCCTTGCGCTCGCGCGGCTCCACGGGACCATGAAGGAGCCGCCGACCATGCTGGACATGGCGGCGACGCGCGAGCGCCTCGCATGGGCAGAGGCGTTCGTGCGCGTGTGGCAGAGGCTCACCGCAAAAGAGCGCGGAGCGAAGGCCACCCCGCTGCCCGTCGCTCGCGCTGCAAAGACGCGCCTCTCGCGAGAGCTCGGCTTCGCCTGGACGAAGGGGCAGGAGCGAGCGCTCGCGGACATCGAGCACGACCTCGCGAAGGACGAGCCGATGCGCCGCTTGCTCCTGGGCGACGTCGGCACCGGCAAGACGGCGGTCGCGTTCTCCGCGATCGCGCAGTGTGTCGCTGCGAAGCGGCAGGCAGCGATCCTCGCGCCCACCGGGATCCTCGCGGAGCAATACATGGAGGGCGCAGGACCGCTCGCACGGGCGACGGGCGCGCGCATCGCGCTCTGCGTGGGCGGCATGAAGACCGCGCACAAGGCCAAGCTCGCGAGCGAGGTGGAGCGGGGCTCGATAGACGTGGTGATCGGGACGCACGCGCTGCTCGGGCAGAACCTCGCGTTCAAGCATCTGGCGCTGGTCGTGGTGGATGAGCAACAGCGGCTTGGCGTCGCCCAGCGTCTCTCGCTCGTGCAGAAAGGGAAGCGCCCCCATCTGCTGTCGCTCAGCGCGACCCCCATTCCCAGGACGCTCGCCCTCGCGCTCCTCGGCGACATCGGCCTCTCCGTGATCGACGAGCGCCCGAAGAACCGGCCACCCGTGACCACGGAGATCGGCGCACGCACGGACGAGGACGCGTTCATCGCGCGCGTCCAGGAGACCATCGCACGGGACGAGCGCGTGTTCGTGATCGCGCCCCGCGTCGCGGCCCCCGCGGACGACGAAGAGGACGACGACGGACCCGGCCTGCCACTCAGCGCCGAGGTGCTCGCGGTGGAGCTCGCGAAAAAGCTACCGCGCGACTCCGTGGCGCTCGTCCATGGAGGCCTTTCATACGAGGAAAAGCGGCAGATCATGGGCGACTTCCGCAAGGGCCGCACCAAGGTCCTCGTGGGGACCACGGTGCTGGAGGTGGGCGTCGACGTGCCCGAAGCCACGCTCATCGCGGTCGTCGGTGCCGAGCGCTTTGGACTGTCGCAGCTCCATCAGCTGCGCGGCCGTGTCGGAAGGGGCGCGGTGCCGGGTCACTGCTTGTTGCTGACCGGACGCGGCCTCGAAGACGTCGCACGCGCGCGCCTGTCTGCGCTCGTCGCGCACGATCTGGGCAGGGACATCGCGCGCATCGACCTCGAGCTGCGCGGCGCCGGCGACCTGTCCGGCACCGAGCAGTCCGGCTCGTTCTCGGACTTCTTCTTCATCGATCCGCTTCGCGAACCGCCGTGGCTCGCGTCGGTCGAGAAGGATGCAAAGGACATCCTCGCACGCGACCCCGAGCTCTCGCATCCGGAGCACGCTGCACTCTCACTCCTGCGCGCGCGTTTCGAGCGGCTCCTCGCCATCCGAGAGGAGAGCGGATGACCAAGACCGTCGACCGCAACCTCGGCGGCATGGTGCGCGACGCCTCTGTCTCCGTCGGGCTGGTGCTGCTCTCGTTCGCGCTCCTCCTCCTCGCCGAGGGCCTCTTGGTGTCGGCGCTCTTCCGCGACGAGCTCGTCGCCACGTGGGAGGTCTTGATCGCGCTCCGCAGCGCGACGCTAGGCCTCGCGGCGTCCATTCCACTCGCCGTCGCGCTCGTGTTCCTGGCGCGCACCTCCGCCTCTCGCGCGGGTCAGACGGCGGCCGTCGCGATCTTTGGTGCTGCTGCGGCCGCGGTGGTTCTCACGCTCTCGTCGCGCGCGCTCGCGCAGCCCACGACTCGCTATGCAGTCGCCGGGGCGCTCGCCGCCATCGTCGCGCTTGGTCTTCGGTTCGCGATACCGCGCGTGCGGGCTCTTGGTCCGCGGATCACCGCGACAGCGGGGGTCGGTCTCGCAGCCGGCTTCGCGCTGGTCAACGCGACCGTTCTGGTGCGCCTCTACGCCCCGTTCCACGCCGCGCTGCTCCTCATGACCTTCGTCTGCGTGGCTGGCCTCGCCCGCGCGCTTGCGCTCTCATCGCGCGCCAAGCTCCTCAGCGCACTCGGCCTGTGTCTCGCGCTGGGCTCCGCGCTGCTCGCGAAGATGAGCGCGGAGCGGCTCGCGCAGTTCGACAACGTGCGCCTGGTCCTGCTCGAGCACGCGCCGGCCCTCGGTGTCGCCGTGCGCATCGGTGCTCGCATCGCGCCGCCAGCGCCGCTCGACGACGCGGAGTACGCGCCCACGTTCGTTGCGCCCGCGCGCGCGCTCTTCTGGGAGAACCGCGACGTCATCCTGCTCTCCGTGGACGCACTGCGCGCGGACCACGTGAAGAGCTACGGCTACGCGCGCGACACCACACCGAACATCGACGCGCTCGCGCGGGAGGGCACCGTGTTCGAGCACGCGTACTGCCCGACGCCGCACACGTCCTATTCCGTGACCAGCATGATGACGGGCAAGTACATGCGCCCGCTGCTCAAGCTTGGCGTGGGTGAGGACAGCGAGACGTTTGCAGGCATCCTCCGCACCTACGGCTACAAGACGGCCGCGTTCTATCCGCCCGCCGTGTTCTTCATAGACGAGCAGCGCTTCACGGGCTTCCGTGATCGCGGCCTGGACTTCGAGTACCGCAAGGTGGAGTTCGCAGACCCCGAGCTCCGGAGGCAGCAGATCCAGGGCTACCTCGCGAAGGCACGCCCGGAGGCGCCGCTCTTCCTGTGGGTCCACATCTTCGAGCCACACGAGCCCTACGTCTTCCACCCCGAGCACCCATACGGACCGCCGGGGCGACCGACGGACATCGATCGCTATGACAGCGAGATCGCGACCGCGGATGCGCTGATCGGCCAGATCGTGGAGATGGTCCGTGCGAAGCGGAGGGATCCGATCTTCGTGGTCACGGCGGACCACGGTGAAGAGTTCGGTGACCACGGCGGCCACCATCACGGCACCACAGTCTTCGAGGAGCAGATCCGCGTGCCGCTCGTGTTCGCGGGTCTTGGCGTGCGGAAGGCGCGGGTGACGGAGCCCGTGCAGACGATCGACATCGTGCCCACCGTACTCTCCGCGCTCGGAGTTCCCGTACCGCCGCGCGTGCGCGGACACGACCTCGGGCCGGCGCTCACCGGAAAGGGAAAGGAGAATGCGAGCGGCTTCGCATTCGCGGAGACGGACGACTTCGCGATGGTGGGAGACGCAGACCTGCGCCTGGTCTGCGAGCGACGCGTTTCGCTCTGCACGCTGTATGACGTGACGCACGATCCCGCGGAAAAATTCGACGTTTCACGCGCGCGCCCGGGCGACGTCCTGCGAGAGAAGAAGCTCCTGCGCCAGACCGAGCTCTCGCACGGGCGCTTCGAGGGGGGAAAGACCAACCTGCCCGACGCGCTCCGACGTGGTCTGCAAGGCGACGCGGAGGCGGCGCTCGACGTGGCCGCGCTGCTGGACGACGTGCGCCCCGACATCCGCGTGCTGGCCGCAGAGGTGAGCTTCCACCTGCACGCGAAGGAGGCGATCCCGAGCCTCGAGCGCGCGCTCTCGCAGTCCGACGAGGAGGGCGTGCGTCGCTGGGCCGCGCTCGCGCTGGTACGCGCGGGGGCGCCGCCACCAAAAGCGGCGGAGGCACTCCTCCATGACAAGGACGCGCGCACGCGTGGGCTCTGCGCGCTTGCGTTCGCGGAGCAGGGCGATGCGCGCGGGGAGGGGGAGCTGGTCGCGCTGTTCTCTGCGTCGCGCGCGGACTTCGAGCTGGAGAAGGAGCTCCTTGCGGCGCTCGGGAAGATCCGGGCAAAGACAGCGGTGCCCGTGCTGGTGGCCGCGCTGCCCGACGTGCGGCTCCGTCCCTTCGTGGCGCGCGCGCTCGGCGACATCGGGAGCCGCGACGCACGCACGCCGTTGCTCGGGGCGCTCACGGTGGAGCGATATCCGGCGGCGCGCGAGGCAGAGGCGCGCGCGCTTTCGGGGCTCGATGGCGGAGCCGAGCTCTACGCCGCGCTGCAGAGGTTTGCGGGAGTGCCCGAGCCGCTCACGGCTGCGCTCGAGATCGCGGGCATGGCGCATCTCCTGGATCCGCAGCGCGGCGCGCTCTGGAGAGACGACGGCGCGAGCGATCTCTCCGGCGACGTCACGCCTGCGCCGGCCGCCGAGCTCCGTCTCATGGTGCTGACCTCCGGCGTCACGCCCGCACCCACAGCACGGGTCGATGGGACCAACGTGATGCTCATGGAGCGTGGCGGCGGCGTCTGGACGGGAGAGCTCCCGCCTGGCCTCCCGCCTGGCCCTCCCCGGATGCATCGCCTGGACGTCACCGGCACCAAGGTCCGCGGCGCGTGGCTGGTGCCGCTGTCCGACGACGTCCCGTTGCCGCCGCCAGAGGTATGGGACGCAGGGACCCGAAACGACCCGGATCCCTGAAATTCTATGGTAGGGTCCGCTCGCCCAAGGAGCCATCCCGTGTCCGATAAAGAAGCTGAGAACGAAGCTGAGAAGAAGGACGAGACCGTCACGGAAGAGGCCGCGAAGCCCGCCGAGACGCGCGACGCGTCCAGCGCCGGCGCCGGCGCCGACGATGCGGACGACGATGCGGACGGTGCGGACGGTGCGGACGACCGTGCGGGAGGCGACGCGGCAGGTGATGCGGCATCACCGGAGGCGATCGCGAAGCGGCTCGACGCGCTCGGCGGGGCCGAGGACGAGAGCGACCGCATCGCGCGGGCCGAAGAGAAGAAGCTCCTCGAGCGCAAGGCGAAGTCCAAGAAGGGCAAGAAGGGCGGGCTCGACAAGGCTGCCTCGAAGCG
>JANXLV010000069.1 GCA_025355005.1 Myxococcales bacterium
TCCTTGCGTTGCGCGCGCGCTGACGCCGCACGTGCGTGCCTCGCAGCGCTAGCGGCGAGCGGCGCTCAATCGCATCGGCCCGTCTGCGGGTTCTTCTGCGCCAGCGGCGCGCAGGTGCTCGTCGGTCGTGTGAAACCCGATGCCGCGCGGTCCGAGCCCGTCGAACGACGCGATCCCCATTGACGACGACGTGCTCGCGTCCGAGCCACCGCCGATGAGTCCCGCCTCTCCGCCGCCCAGACCGGAGGCGACGGCGCTCGCTGCGTACTCGGAGAGAAGACGTGCGCTCGCGTCCGTGCGCTCGAGCGGAAGGCGCGCCACACCACCGAGGATCTCGATGCGAGTCCCGTCCACTGCTGCCTCCCGCGCGGCGGCCTCGATCGCAGCGATGAGCGCGTCCGCATCTACCTTCGTCTCGAAGCGAATATCGAGGGCTGCTTCCGCGCGATCAGGGACTGTGTTCTTGCTCTCGCCTCCGGTGAACTTGCCCACGTTCACGGACACGCCGCGCGCGTAGTCGGTGAGGACCTGCACCCTGTCGACGAAGCGGGCGAGCGCCCAGATCGCGTTCTTGCCTTCTGCATGCGCGTTGCCCGCGTGCGCAGCCTTGCCGTGCGCGATGGCCGTCATGCCGCCGGTGCCCTTTCGCCGCGTGATGATCGCGTCGCCCTTGCGCCCGGCCTCGAAGACCAGGCACGCGTCGAACCCGCCGATCGCGCGCTTGATGACGTCCTTGCCCTCGGGCGAGCCGACCTCCTCATCCGCGACGCAGATCAATTTCAGCGCCGGCAAGAGCTCCATGCCGGTGGTCTCCATGAGAGCGCGCAGCGCGAAGGCGATCACGACGAGCCCACCCTTCATGTCGAGCACACCGGGCCCGCGCGCGAGATCGCCGTCGCGCCTGTAGCCCTCGAAGGTGCCAGGCGGGAACACCGTGTCCAGGTGCCCGACCAGCGCGATGCGCCGATCCGTCTTCGGCTTCCACGACGAGCTCCACGTGAGGTGGTCCGCGTACTTCGCGCTGGGCGTCCTGTCGAGCGTGACGTGCTTGCTCGCGTAAAGCTCCGCGAGCAGCGTGCCCACCGCGAGCCCGCCGTCTCTGTTTTCGGTGAACGAGTTCTTCTCGACCAGCGTGGCGAGCGCGTCCTCCATCGTGGGAAGCTTGTCCTCGAGCCAGCGGGCCGCGTCGTCTCCAGGGTCGTTCGCCATGCCGCGAATATACCGTGCAACACGCCTTTTCCTTGCGTTCTGTATTTGCAGAACCCAGAGTAAAGGCATGGCGGCCGATACTCCCCAGAGCCCCAACGATAGCGAAGATCCGTCCCCGGCTGGTGAGAGCCAGGTGGAACGGGGCGATCGCATTCGCAAGCGCGCGCTCGAGAAGCTGCCGCGCTGGTACAGCCCGTGGGGCCACCTGCTCACGACCACGGGCACCGGTGTGGTGATGCTCGTGCTCGGCGTGATCTACGTGCACCACGTGCGCCCGCTCGAGTGGCTGGTTCCGCCGCTGGTCTTCGTTTTCGCGAACCTGTTCGAGTGGCGCGCCCACAAGCACATCCTTCATCGTCGCCGTCGTTTTCTGGAGATCATCTACGACCGACACACGCCGGTGCACCACATGGTCTTCACCGAGCACGCGATGACCATCCGCGAGCCGCGTGAGCTGCGGCTCGTGCTCATCCCGGCGGCGGGTGTCGTGGGCATCGTGATCGGCCTCGCGCCGCTCGCCGCACTGGTTGGCTTCCTGGTCACGCCCAACGTCGGGTGGCTCATGCTCCTGACGGCTGCGCTCTACATGGTGACGTACGAGCTCTCGCACACGAGCTATCACCTGCCTGAGGACAGCTTCATCGGGCGGCGCTGGCTGGTCCGCGTGCTGCGCAAGCACCACGCGCGGCATCACGACCCTGCGCTGATGCAGCGCTGGAACTTCAACGTCACGCTTCCGCTATGGGACTGGATCCTGGGCACCATCGCGCCGGCGGCGCCTGACGTGCCCGCTGCTGGCGACACCGAGAAGGATCGACTAACCTCGCGCGCATGACAAAGCGCTGGAAGGCCGCCGTCATCGGCGGCAGTGGCTACGGTGGTGGTGAGATCATTCGTCGGCTCCTCATTCATCCGCACGTGGAGCTCGTGCGCGTCGCGTCTGTCGACTACATCGGCGAGACGCTCTCTGCGGCGCACCCGAACCTGGAAGGCGTGACCGACCTCAAGTTCGAAGGCATCACGCCCGAGGAGGCCGCGAAGGGCATGGACGTGGTCCTGCTCGGTCTGCCGCACAAGATCTCTGCGACCAAGATGCCGGAGCTGATGAAGACCGGCGCGCGCATCGTGGATCTCTCCGGCGACTTCCGCCTGCGGGACCCGGCGCTCTACAAGAAGTACTACGGCGCGGACCACCCGAACCCCGAGCGCCTCACGGACGGCACGTTCGTCTACGGCCTGCCCGAGCTCAATCGCGACAAGATCAAGGCCGCGAAGTACGTCGCATCGCCGGGCTGCTTCGCCACCACGATCGAGCTCGCGCTCCTTCCGCTGGCAAAGGCGGGCCTGCTCACCGGCGAGGTCGAGATCGTTGGCATCACCGGCTCGTCCGGCAGCGGCATCGCGCCGAACGCCGGCACGCACCACCCCGTCCGTGCGGTGAACCTGCGCACGTACAAACCGCTCGACCACCAGCACATCCCGGAGATCGCGCAGACCCTACGAGACGCGGGCGCCAAGGATTTCTCGCTCCGTTTCGTTCCGGTGAGCGCGCCCCTCTCGCGCGGCATCTTCGCCACGTGCTTCGCGCACGTGAAGGCCAGCACCACGGCGGATCAATTGCGTGCACTCTACAAGGAAACGTTCGCGAACGAGCCCTTCGTGCGCGTGCCGGAGAAGCGTCAGCCAGAGGTCGTCGCCGTGAGCGGCACGAACCACGCGGAGGTCTCTGCCGTGCTCGGTGAGGCCTCAGGAGACACGCGCGTGGTCGCCTGCTTCGGTGCGCTCGACAACCTGATCAAGGGCGGCGCGGGCCAGGCCGTCCAGAACATGAACATCATGCTCGGCGTCGACGAGCGCTCATCGATGGAAGATCCGGGCGGCTACCCGTGACGGCATCGGCGTCGCAGGTGAAGGGCGCAGTCGTCATCAAGCTGGGGGGTGAGGTCGTGAACGGCCCGTACCTCCCTGCCCTCGCGGCGGACATCGCGGAGCTGTCGCGCGCCGGCAAACCCGTGGTGGTGGTGCATGGCGGCGGACCGCAGGCCACGGCGCTGCAGAAGGCGCTCGGGCAGGAGCCCAACATCGTTGGCGGGCGTCGCATCACGGACAAGGCCACGCTCGACGTCATGAAGATGACCGTGGCGGGCCAGGTCAACGTGGATCTGTGCTCTGCGCTCCTGGGAGCGGGCGCGCAGCCGGTGGGTCTTCACGGAGCCAGCTCGGCGACCGTGCGCGCAACGAAGCGTCCACCGAAGATCGTCTCGGGCGGCGGCCCAGATCCGATCGACTTCGGATACGTGGGCGACGTGACCGGCCTGAACGAGAAGCTGCTCTCGCTGCTGGTGGGTGCAGGCTTCATCCCGGTGCTCGCGTGCATGGGCGCCGACGAGCAAGGCAACGTCTACAACATCAACGCAGACGTGGTCGCGAACAAGGTCAGCATCCTCCTCGACGCAACCGCGCTGGTGCTGGTGAGCGACGTGCGCGGCGTCATGCGAGACATCGCTGATCCCTCCTCACGCATCCAGAAGCTCACGCTCGCGGACAGCAAGAAGGCCATCGCCGAAGGCATCATCACCAAAGGCATGATCCCCAAGGTCGAAGAGAGCTTCACCGCCATCGCCGAAGGCGTCCGAGCGGTCCACGTGGTAGGCAAGCTGGAAAAGGGAGAGCTCTTCAAGGAAGTAGAGACACCTGGAAGCGTCGGCACCGTGCTGGTCGCCTGATGAATGGCCCATGATGAATGGCCCATGATGAAATGGGAAACGCCGCGATCCTTGATTGGACCGCGGCGTCTCGTTCAGATGGGGTACGAGCTACTTGGTGGAGGCGCTGCCCGAGGCGCTGGCCTGGACCTTCACGGAGACGTCGACGTTGGCGCTGATGCCGCCTGCTGCCGTGACGGCGTCCTTGAACGTGCCGCCGACGCAGCCCGTGATCTTGCCGCCGATCATGCCGGCCTTCGCCGGGTCACCGGAGGTCTTTGCGATCTCCGTGATGCTGCCCTCGAGGCCCTCGATGACGGCCTTGCCATTCAAGGCCATCTTTGCGGCGCGCGGGCCCATGCCCTGGGCGATCTTCACGATGCCGGGGAGGTTCTTCTCCACCGCCGAGATCAGGTTTGTCGCAGCCTTCGCGTCAGCCGCGCCCGAGATCGCGAGGCTGATCGTGGCCGGCGTGCACTCCATCTTCGCGTTGACCTGCGCGTCGCAGTGAGCCTTGCAGTCTGCGCTCATCTCCGGCGGCTTGATCTCGCCCGTGCACTTCGGTGCCTTCATCTCGACGTCGCACTTGCCAGAGCACGTGCCGTCACACGAGGCCTTCGCCTTGAGCTGGCAGCTACCGCCGCACTTGCCCTTGCACTCGGCCTTCGCGTTGCCTTCGCACTTGCCCTCGCAGGTGCCCGCGCAGGACGCGCCCGCGCCGGTGGTCTTGCCATCGCACTTGCCCTTGCAGGTGCCGCCGCACTGACCCTTGATGTCCACGTCGCAGGTGCCGCTGCACTCGCCGTCGCACCTGGCGGACGCCTTCGCGTCGCAGGAGCCTTCGCACTTGCCGGTGCACTCACCGGAGAGCTTGCCCGGCTCGCACTCGGCCTTGACGCTGCCCGGCTTGATCTTCGCGTCGCAGTTGGCGGCGCAGTCGGTCATGACGTTCATGTCCGCGGAGCACATCGGCGGCTTCATCACGAGCGCGAACTTGGCGCCCGCGCCGATCTTCGCCTTGATGTCGCCCATCGCCTTCACGGCCATGTTGCACGCGTCGGTGCCGTCCTTGGGCTCGCCCGCTGCGCCGAGATCCTTCGCGAGACCGCCGCAAGCGACCTTCAGGTCTGCGTCCAGCTTGTCAGCGAAGCCCTTCAGCTCGATGGCAGCCGCGGTGCCTGCGCGAAGCTTCGCGCCGGCCTCGGCGCTGATTCCGAACGTCTTCGTGAAGTCGGACTTCAGCGCGGCCTCCGCGGTGGAGATGTCGGGACACGCCGCGAGCGCTCCGCCCGTGGGGTCGGGCACGCCCGCCGGAACCGGAACCTTTCCGCACTGCAGCAGCCACGGGCTGGCGAGCATGGTTGCAAGGAAAGGAAACGTGATGGCGCGGCGGACAGTGCTGTTCATGTATTTGGACCCCTCAGGAGTTGGGCCGGGTCTACCACGCCGAACTCCACGAACGCACCCTTTTCCTGGGGGTTTGCTAGCGTCAGGCGAAATGTCACGGGTGGTCGTCTGCGATCTGGGCATCGGAAACCTGCGGAGCGTCGTGCGCGCGGTGTCCCTCTGCGGCGCCGAGGCGCAGATCGCCGCGGACCCGTCCGCACTGGATGGCGCGGACGCCGTCATCGTCCCCGGCCAGGGCGCGTTTCGCGATGGCGCGGCCGCTCTCAGCCGCGGGTTCGGCGACGCGCTGAAGCGTCACATCGAGGCGGGCCGTCCCTATCTCGGCATCTGCCTCGGGCTGCAGCTCCTGTTCGACACCAGCGACGAGTCGCCGGGCTCCCATGGCCTCGGGATCCTTCGCGGGCATGTCGCGCGCATTCCCACGGGCGCGGCCAAAGGAGCGCGGCCAGCGCTGAAGCTCCCGCACATCGGATGGAACGCCGTTGTGCGCCCTGCCGGCGGTTCTCGTCCGGGCACGGAGCTCGAGGCGCTCTTCGGCAAACAGGTGTACTTTGCACATAGTTTCGTTGCCGTGCCCGAGGACCTCGCGTGCGTCGCTGCCGTCGTCGACTATGGCGGCCCGCTGGTCTGTGCGGTGCAGAAGAAGAACGTGCTCGCGGTCCAGTTCCACCCGGAGAAGAGCCAGCGCGTGGGCCTCGCCTTCATCGCTGGCTGGGTCGCTGGCGTCGCTCGCCACGACGCGGCGCACGGAGCCCGCGCGTGATCGTCATCCCCGCCATCGATCTCCTGGCCGGCAAATGCGTACGCCTCCACAAGGGCGACTACGCCACCGCCAAGATATACGATGACGATCCCGCGGCCCGTGCGCGCACCTTCGCGAAGCACGCCACTCGGCTCCACGTGGTGGACCTGGCCGGCGCCAAGTCGGGGTCGCCAGTGGAGCAGACTGCGATGCGCGACATCTGCGCAGCCTTCGGGTCCGACGTGGAGGCTGGCGGTGGCGTTCGCTCGCGCGACGCGTTCGAAGCGTATCTGGCGCTCGGCGCGCGCTGGGTCGTGCTCGGCACTGCGGCGGCGGAGAACGTCGCGATGGTGCGCGAGCTCGCCGTGGCGCATCCGGGCCGCGTGATCGTGGCGGTCGACGCGGAGAACGGCATCGTGAAGACCGCGGGCTGGACGCGGGCGTCCAATGTCACGGCGGTGGAGCTCGCGCGCGCACTGTCGGATGTGCCGCTCGGCGGCGTGCTCTACACGGACGTCTCGCGCGACGGCACGCAGGTGGGGCCGAACATCGAGATGACGCTCGCCGTGCGGGCCGCGACCAAGGCCGAAGTCATTGCATCTGGCGGCGTGGGAACGCTCGCGCACATCCGCGCGCTTCGTGACGCGAAGGTCGCGGCGGTCGTCGTCGGCCGCGCCCTCTACGAGAACGTGTTCACGCTGGAAGAGGCGGTACGCGAGGCTCTATAGCCCGACCGGGTGCCACACCGTCTTCGTCTCCAGGAACGGCTCCACCCAGCCAATGCCCTGACCCTGGCGCTCTCCGAGCCAGAACTCGAGATCGCGCGGCGCGTGCGTCTTGGCGCGCTTCACGCTGTCCGCACCCAGGCGCTCCACCTGGGTTCGCAGCTCTGCATCCGAGAGCCACGCGTCGATGCCGGTGACCTCGCGGTGCTTCGCCATGATCGGCGCGACCTCGAACGGATGTCCCGTGAGCACGTTGATCACGCCACCCGGAAAATCGCTGGTCGCGAGGCACTCGCAGAACAGGATCGCGGTGCGTGGATCGAGCTCGCTCGCGAGCGCGACGGCAGTGTTGCCGGTGGTGACGACAGGCAGCACCGTGGAGAGCAGCCCGAGCAGCGTGGGTTTCTCCGGCGCGATCACGCCGATGACACCCATGGGCTCCGGGATGCTGAAACCGAAGTGCGGACCCGAGACCGGGTTGTGCGTCGCCACGAGCGCGGAGACCTTGTCCGCCATGCCGGCGTAGAACACGGCGCGATCGATCGAGGCGTCGACCTCGGCCGCAGCGTCGTCGGCGTCCGTGCCGCCACGAACGAGAGACGCCTCGAGCTCCGAGGAGCGCGACTCGAGCACCTCGGCGAGGCGATACAGGATCTGGCCGCGGTTGAACGGCGTGCGCGCCGCCCAGCTGACCTTTGCGTTGTGCGCGACGAGCACCGCGTCACGCACGTCCTTGCGCGATGCGCGTGGGACGTTGACTGTGGGCGGGTCGGTGTCGTGTCCGACCGCAGAGCCGCGGACCTGAAAATACCGGCCTGATTCGCTGCGTACGAACGCCCCGCCGACGTACATCTTGTACGCCTTGTTCACGGTCACCCGCGGCGCGGGGGCCTCGCTGTCGGCGTGTCGTGCGATGGGTCCGCCGCGCGGAAGACCTGCGCTGCCGGGCAGCGTCGTGCCGTCGTCATCGCGGCCAGTCACGGAGGTCGCGGTCTTCTTCTCGCCAGCCATCACTGCACCTCCAGATATGCCGCGAGGCCCTGACGCCCGCCCTCACGACCAAAACCGCTCTCCTTGTATCCGCCGAACGGCGAGCTGGGATCGAACTTGTTGTAGGTGTTCGCCCAGATCACGCCTGCCTGCAGGCGCGTGGCCACGTGGAAGATCTTCGAGCCCTTGTCCGTCCAGATGCCTGCGGACAGACCGTACATCGTGTTGTTCGCCTTCTCGATCGCCTCGTCGGGCGTGCGGAAGGTCATGATGGTGAGCACCGGTCCGAAGATCTCTTCGCGCGCGATGCGGCACGACTGCGACGCGTTCGTGAAGAACGTGGGCGGGAACCAGAAGCCCTTGCTGGGAAGCTCGCACGGGGCGCTGAACCGCTCGGCGCCCTCGCGTTCGCCGCTGAGAACGAGCTCCTTGATGCGTTCCAGCTGTGCGCGCGAGTTGATCGCGCCGACGTCCGTGTTCTTGTCGAGCGGGTCGCCGAGCCGCAAGGTCGCCATGCGATCCTTCAGCTTGCGCACGACAATGTCGTGGACGCTCTCCTCGACCAGGAGGCGCGAGCCTGCGCAGCACACGTGCCCCTGGTTGAAGTAGATGCCGCCGACGATCCCTTCGACGGCCTGGTCGAGCGGCGCATCCGCGAAGACGATGTTCGCTGCCTTGCCACCAAGCTCCAGCGTGAGCCGCTTGCCGGACCCGGCGATCGCGCGCTGGATCTTCTTGCCGACGTCCGTCGACCCGGTGAACGCGACCTTGTTGACGTCAGGGTGACCCACGAGCGCCGCGCCGGTCTCACCCGCGCCCGTCACGATGTTCACCACGCCGGGCGGGAGCTCCGCTTCCTCGATGATCTGCGCGAGCAACAGCGCGGTGAGCGGCGTGGTCTCCGCAGGCTTCAGCACGACAGTGTTGCCGCACGCGATGGCGGGCGCGATCTTCCACGCAGCCATGAGGAGCGGAAAATTCCAGGGGATCACCTGCCCGGCCACGCCGAGCGGACGCACCTTGCGACCGTGGAACGCGTAGTCCAGCTTGTCGGCCCAGCCCGCGTTGTAGAAGAAGTGAGCGGATGCGAGCGGAATGTCCACGTCGCGCGACTCCTTGATGGGCTTGCCGCCGTCCATCGTCTCCACGATGGCGAGCTCGCGCGCCTTCTCCTGCAGCGCGCGAGCGATGCGGAAGACGTACTTCGCGCGCTCTGCGCCGCGCATCTTGCCCCAGTACTTGTCGTACGCGTGACGCGCGGCCTTCACGGCGCGATCCACGTCCTCTGCGTTGCCTTCCGCGACCTGCGCGAGCGTCTGCTCCGTGGACGGGCTCACGGTGTCGAAGTACTTGCCGCTCTTCGGCGGCATCCATTTGCCGCCGATGAAGAGCTGGTACCGCTCCTCGAGCTTGACGTGATCCGGCGTCTCCGGCGCGGGCGCGTACTCCCACGCCTTGCCGAACTCCAGGGCGAGGGCTGCCGTCTTCTGACGAGCCTTCTCCACGGCGGTCTCCCGTTTCATGAGATCCGACGAGGGGCGGTCGGCTGCGCGGTCCGTGCGGTCGGGGTCGGTCATAGCGTTCAGTCCTTCGAGAAGTCTTCGGACGCCTGGTAATTGCCGGTGCGCTCCTTCTCGAGCTGCATCAGCACGTCGTTCAGGAGCGCGCTCGCTCCGAAGCGGAACAAATCGGGCGTGAGCCACGCGTCGCCGAGCGTCTCCTTGACGATGACGAGATAGTGGAGCGCCTGCTTCGCCGTGCGCACGCCGCCCGCGGGCTTCATGCCGATGCGAACGCCGGTCTGGTAGAAATGGTCGCGGATCGCCTCGAGCATCACGAGCGTGACGGGAGGCGTGGCCGCAGGCTGGATCTTGCCGGTGGAGGTCTTGATGAAGTCCGCGCCTGCCGCGATGGCGAGATCGCTTGCCTTGCGGACCACGTCGTACGAGCCGAGCTCGCCCGTCTCCAGGATGACCTTGAGGTGCGCGGGGCCGCAAGCCTCCTTCGTGGCGGCGATCTCGTCGAAGACCTTCGCGTAGTCGCCTGACAGCATGGCGCCGCGATCGATCACCATGTCGATCTCGTCGGCGCCGAACTCCACGGCGCGGCGCACGTCGTCCAGCTTCACCGCAATCGGCGATTGCCCGCTGGGGAACGCAGTGGCGACGCTCGCGACCTTCACGGCGGAGCCCTCCAGGGCCGCCTTCGCGATGGTCACGAAGTTCGGGTACACGCAGACCGCAGCGCACGACGGGAGCGTGGGATCCGAGTCCATGGGCGTCACGGCCTTGCGGCACATCTGACGGACCTTGCCCGCGGTGTCTTTGCCTTCGAGCGTGGTGAGATCCATCATCGAGATGGAGAGCTTCAGCCCGGCGACCTTGGCGCCCTTCTTGATGCTCCGCTTCGCGAGCGCCGCCGCGCGTTCCTCGACCGCGACCGCATTCACTGCCGGCGCGCTGAAGAGCGGCATCCTGGCTCCGCGAGAGGCACCGGTCGTGAAGCCGTGAGGGGCGAGCTGCCCATTACCGTTTTCGTGTTCCATGTCGCGTCCAAGGCTACACTACTTCCACTTGATGCTGCAGCCGAACGCCACGGTTTCGGGCGTAGCGGGAGCCTCACCGGCCACGAGCGCAGCCAGGGCGTTCTCGAGGTCCCTCGACGTCACGCGCGCGGGGTCGCGGTGGTTGTCGTCGATGCGACCGTGGTAGCGGAGCGTCCGGTCGGCATCGAAGACGAAGACCTCCGGCGTGAAGCGCGCGCCGAGCGCCCGCACGAAAGCCTGGGAGTCGTCGCGGACGTAGGGGAACGGGAAGCCGCGGTCCTTCGCGCGCGCGGTCATCGGCTCCATCGCGTCGTCCGGGTAGCGGGTCGCGTCGTTCGCATTCACCGCCATGAACGCGACGGCGTCGGCCGCTCTCGCCTTCGCCAGCGCCACCATCCGCTCCTCGTACGCGACCACGTACGGGCAGTGGTTGCAGGACACGATCACGCAGAGCAACTTCTTGCCGTCGAAGGAGGCGAGCGTGTGGATCTTGCCGTCCGTACCGGGCAGCTCGAACGCCGGACAAGCGTCATTCAGTTTCATCGGGGCCCGACTTATCACAGGATCCTGCGGCGAACTCGCGTGACGCGAAGAGCGCACAGTCGCAGTAGCCCTGGCGCTTGATGTCGTCGTGATGAGGCGTGCACGGGCACACCATCTCGTGGCCCCTGGCCTTCGATGACTCCACGTCGGCGCAAGGGCAGTACATCTTGCCGTGCTCGGCCAGGTTGTGAACGAGCCCGACGATCACGTTCTCCGTGACCTCGGGCTCGGGGTACAGCGCATACGGACCGCGCTCGACATAGGAGCGCACGAACTTCCTGACCCGAGCATTCGCCCGCGCCATTCGCTCATCCAGCGTGGACGCTCCAGCATCGCCCGCTCCAGCATCACCTGAAGGCGGGGGATCCGGCGGGTCCTCGGGGCTCACCCCTTGTTCGGCGGCGGCGCGGCGTCCATCTTCGCGCGCTTGCGACGACGACGGGCTGCTTCAGCCTGCTTCTTGCGGCGCTTGACGCTCGGCTTCATGTAGTGGCGGCGCATCTTGAGCTCGCGGAGCACGCCCTCGGAGGCGAGCTTGCGCTTGAGCATCTTGATCGCACGCTCGATGCCGCGGTCGCTGACGACCACTTCGAGGGGCTTGCACTGAATCGCGTCAGACGTCGACATTTCCTGGATTCCTCGGACAGTAGAGGCGGCGGTAAAAACGAAGAGTGGTGGGAATAGCAGACGGATTCCGTTGTCTCAAGCAAATCTGGGGGAGCGCCCGTTCTGGCCCAGCGTTTCTCTCGCCTGGCCTATACTTCGTCCGCGCGCATGCCCAACCCCCCGGAGCCCTCTCAGCTCAGCGACCTCGCGGAGGGCGCCAAGGTCGGCCCGTACGTGGTCGAGGGGCTGCTCGGCCGCGGGGGCATGGGCGCGGTGTATCGCGCGCACGACGCACGGCTCCTCCGCACCGTCGCGCTCAAGGTCATCTCGCTCACGCCGAACAGCGACCACCCGCGCGAGGACTTCGGCGCGCGGCTCCTGCGTGAGGCCCGAGCCGCGGCGGCCATCAACCACCCCAACGTGGTGAGCGTGTTCGACGTCGGTGAGGAAGAGGACGTCTTCTTCATGGCCATGGAGCTCGTGCGCGGAAGGACGCTGCGCGAGCTCGTGGCGTCCGGGGCGCCGTGGGCGGAGAAGCTCCGCTGGCTCTGCGACACGGCACGCGCGCTCGCCGCGTTGCACGAGGCCGGCATCATCCATCGCGACGTGAAGCCGGAGAACGTCATCGTCCGCGAGGACGGCGTCGTGAAGCTGCTCGACCTCGGCATCGCCCGTCGTGCGGTCTCGAGCGCCGTCGCGCCCATCGACACCGTGACCGGAGGCGGTGCGATCCCGGGCACGCCCGTCTACATGTCTCCCGAACAGCTGCGCGGTACGGACCTCGCGGCCACGACCGACCAGTTCTCGTGGGCGGTGCTCGCGTTCGAGCTCCTGACGGGGGAGCGCCCCTGGGTCGCGCGCGCGAACGAGCTCTATCCGGTGCTCCTCGGCATCGTGAACGATCCCGCGCCAGAGCTCGGCGAGCGCGCGCCGGAGCTGCCCGCGGTGGTGTGCGCTGCGATCATGCGGGCCTTGTCGAAGGATCCGCTGGCCCGCTTTGCGTCGCTCCTCGACGTGGCGGAGACCATCGAACCGTTCGCGGCGCCATCCGCGCTTCCGCGCAACCGCGACTCCGGCAACTCCGGCAAGGCAACGCCAACCGTCACGCCGCGCCCCTCCATGGAGCCCGCGGCGTTCGCCGCGACCACCAGGGCACCTGCGACGCTGAGCTCGCCTCCGACGCCGAAGGACCTTCCGCCCGAGCCCCCGCGCGCCCCACGCGCGTCGCGTCGTGGGCTCACCATCACTGCAGGGGTGATCGCCGCAGCCGCAGCCGTCATCGCGCTCGTTCCGAAGACCAATCAGCCACCGCCCGTGATCGCCACTGCGCACCCGCTCTCGTCCGTTGCGGAGGCCGACCACGCATTCACGGAGGCGATGCAGCTGTTCCACGACGGCGCGACGACCAAGGCCGAGGCCAAGCTCGAGGCGGCGCTCGCCGCGGATGGCACGTTCGCGCTCGCGCACCTGGAGCTCGCGCTGCTCACGTTCGGACGCGATCCGCGCGGCGCGGAGCTCCATTTCCAGGAGGCCTTCCAGCACCGCGTGAACCTGGACGCGCGCGGCGCCGCGCTGCTCGAGGCGAGCGAGCCATACGTCAGGCCCATGCCCGATCTCGACGAATGGGAGACGCGCCTCCTTCGCGCGGTGAAGCTCCATCCGAAGGACTCCGAGGCGCTCTACTACCTCGGCATCGCCCGGATGAAGCAGCTCAAGTTCGATGACGCGCGGACCGCGTTCGGAAACGCGCTGCGCGTCGCGCCCGACTTCATCCCCGCCATGGTCGGCCTGGGCGGCGCCGAGCGCTCGATGGGTCACCCGAAGGAGGCGCTCGACGTCTACCGGAGCTGCCTCGGCAAGTCGCCATTCGCCGCGAGCTGCCTGGAGGACGAGCAGAATATCTACGCCACCTCTGGTGAATGCGCGCGCGCGAAGACCGACGCAGAGGCGTGGGTGGAAATGGATCCGACGAGCGTCCGCGCACGACTCGCGCTCGCGGACACGCTGCAGTCCACCGGTACGCAATACGAGGGCGTGAAGGAGGCGATGCTCCACGCCGTCGACGTGGCCGCACCACCGCAGAAGCCGCTCATCACGGCATCGATGGACGTCTCACTCGCGCTGATCCAGGGCCGCTTCGACGACGCTGAGCGCGCGGCCAAGGCCGGCGAAGAGGCGCTGCCTCCCGCGGCGAACAGGCTCACACGGGCGTCGTGGGTCGTGCGCCGCGTGCTCATCGCGCTGGAGGTCGGCGACGATGCGATGGCCGCAGAGCTCTCGAAGAGCTTCGTTGCGCGCATGGACGCATATCCGAAGGCGCCACTCGACATGGACCCAGACATCGACTTCTACGAGCCGATGTATCGCGCAAAGGCGATCGACCGCGCGAAGTTCGATACGTTTCGCCGCGCGTGGATCCAGAAGGAGCTCGACACGCTTCGCGGCACGGAGGTCGCGACCCAGACCGCCCGCATGCCGTGGCTCTGGGTGAAGGCATGGGCGCAGGCCGCCGAGACAGAGGACGAGGCGAAGGAGGCGCTGGCGCTCGTATCGTCCTTTGGCCAGATGATCCCCGAGGAGCAGTCCCCCACCCGCCTCAACTTCACCATCGGACGCGTGCTCGCCCTCGCAGGCAGGAGCGACGAGGCGATCTCGAGGCTCGTACATATGACGCGCGCATGCACCGAGCTCACGGAGCCACAGGCCTGGATCCGCGCGCACTACTACCTGGGCATGGCGTACGAGGCGAAGCACGACGTCCCGAAGGCACGCGACGCCTACGGACTCGTCGTGGAGCGATGGGGCAACGCCAAGACCAGCGTCACCGCCAAAGCCGCCCGCGAACGAATGATGAAGCTGGGGCGTTAGCCTACTTCTTGAAGTAGGTTGTCGCGCGCTTCTCACCTTTTTTGCTGATCAGCTTCGCGGCAAGCGCGTCGGCGAGGGGGCGCGGGACTTCTTGCTTCGAGAGCCCGAGCTTCGCGCGGATCTCCTCGGAGCGCAGGCCCTTCGGGTGCTTGCCGAGGAGGCCGAGGATCTGCTCCATCGCCTTTGCGAGGTCCGCGGGCGAGCGGCGCGCGAGGCGACCACCCTTGCGGCGCGCGGCCGGCTTCGCTGCCTTCGCGGCGGGGGCTGCGGCTGCTGCGCTCACTGAGCCCGGACGACGTCCACGACGGGCTCCACCACCACCACCACCACCGCTGGCGGTCTCGTTCAGGATCTCCTGAAGCGACGACGCCTTGATCGCTGAGATCAGCTTGTGGGCGAAGTCCGTTGCAAGCGATTCGATGGTTGTCTTCAGATTGCTCATTTTGATGTCACGCCTCTCCTAGTTTTGCGAACTTCCAAGTACCGAAGGTGGGATTTGAACCCACACGAGGGGTTACCTCGGCGGATTTTGAATCCGCTGCGTCTGCCATTCCGCCACTTCGGCGCGCCGAGATGAAGACCTTATTCCAGCCTTCTGCCCATGTTGCAAGTCCGTAATGGCTATCGGCTAGCCCATCTCTGGACAAAGAAGGCTCCTGCACCCAGCGCCACGAGGAACAGAAGGATGATGGCGAGCGGGACCGACCAGGAGCTCTGGCTCGTGCGCGCCACATTGGCGGGGGCGGACATGGACGGTGGTCTCGCGGAGGTCGGGAGCGGCGGCGGCATGGATGACATGACGGACGGGGGCGGGGCGCTCGGCGTGCTGCTGCCAGGCGTCTCGATCGTGAGATCGCCGCTCTTCCGCGAGAGCCCGCTGCCCGACGAATCGCTCGACGTCTGAACCGGTGTCGTCGGACGGAGCGTGGGGAGCGGCTTCGCCGATGTGTGGGCCGCCGTCTCGAGCCATGCCTCCTGCTTCGCCTTGTCCTCGCCGAACGAGCGCAACATGAGCGCCGCGACCTCGGCCTTCATGTTCTTCCGGGGTGAGGCGGCGGTGATGAACTCGCGAAACGCCACTTCGCATTGCTGCGCTGTCTCGAACCGCTCCGCTGGTAGTCGCATGAGGCAGCGCCGCAGCACGCTCCACAGCAAGACCGGATACGTCGGGTCGATCGTCAGCGGGTCCGGCACCTCCGCCTTGTGGATCTTGTGGATGGTCTCCACCTTCGTTTCGCCCTTGAAAAGCCGTCGATTCAGCGAGATCTCCCACAGCGTCGTGCCGAGCGAGAAGAGGTCCGCGCGACGGTCGAGCGGTTTGCCGGAGACCTGCTCTGGAGACAGATAGGCAATCTTGCCTTTGACGATTCCGGCGGCCGTCTGCGAAGCGCGATTGACCGCCTTCGCAAGTCCGAAATCGATGACCTTCACTTCTCCGGCATAGGAGACCAGCACGTTGCTCGGGTTCACGTCGCGATGGACGATCTGCAGCGGCTTGCCTGCCTCGTCGGTGGCGTCATGCGCGTGGTGCAGCGCGGCGCAGACCTCCGCACCGAGGTACGCGATGACGTCCGGCGGGATCGGGATCCCTTGCTTCCGCGTGGCGTCCCAGAGCGCGTAGAGCGACTGCCCTCGCAGGAGCTCCATCGCCATGTAGAGGCGGCCATCCTCGGCGCCAAGCTGGAGGATGCGCAGGATGTTCGGATGGAAGAGCCGCGAAGCGAGCTTTCCTTCGTCCATGAACATGGTGAGGAACTCTTTGTTCTGCGCGTACTCCGACTTGATCACCTTGAGGGCGACCTGCGCAGAATCCTCCGAGACCCCGACGTAGACCGTGGCCATGCCGCCTTCGCCGATCTTTCCGCGAACACGGTATGGGCCGAGCTTGTCCGGTCGAACGTCGATGGCGACCACGTCCACACTTTCGCCGAATTCCCCTGCGCCCGGGGGCGAATTCGACGTGCTATGTTTCCCATCGACATGCGCTCATTGCGAAAGATCACCGTCGTCGCGGGGGCCCTGCTCCTGTCCGTAACTGGTTGCAAGGACCAGTCGCTCGCGAGCGCGCAGTACGCACAGGATCACGCCGCATCACTGCTCTCGCTCGTGGACAAGGACGTGGGCGAGGTGTCGCGCGGCCTGCCCGAGGGCGCCAAGCGCCTCGCGCCTCTTTTCGCCAAGAACGAGGACCCGCGCTCCAATCTGCCGAACGTCCGCAAGGAGCTCCAGCGCATTCGTCGTGATGTCCCCGACCTCCTCGTCGCGAAGAGCACGTTCTTCGCGCTGGTGGACGAGAAGGGCGTCGCGATCCGCAACGACCTCGAACAGGACGCCATGGCGGGGCAGAACGTCGTGCAGATCTTTCCCGCGCTCTCGGGCGCCATGGCGGGGAGCTACGTGACCACGACGGGCGCGTTCCCCGGCCCCGCAGGGCCCCTGGGTCCCGACAAGGACTGGATCGCGGGCACGGCGATCAAGCGCGACGACGGCACCACTGCAGGGTTGCTCATCACCGGCTGGACGTACCGCGCGTTTGCCCGGCACCTCACCGAGTCGGTGGAGCGCGAGGTGAAGGCGAAGCTCCTCGAGTCGAAGGAAGTGACGAAGCAGCCGATCATCTACGTCGCCGTCTTCGACGCTGGGGGCGTGTACGGTGCGCCCAAGATGCCGCAGGTGAACGAGAAGGCCCTCGCGGACCAGAACCTCGTCGCGGCGACCAAGAACGGCCCCGGCAAGGGAACGGTGGTCATCACCGAGCGCGGCTACGGCTGGGCAGCCATCCGCACGCCGGGCCTCGCGCCCGACACCGGCGTCGTCGTGCTTCGCAGCGAAATATAAACAGCGACTCTGTTTACGCAGGGCGAGCGAGAGCTAGCGCGGGGGACCGCCGGTGCGCCCGTAGCGATGGAGCGCGTAGACGAAGTAGAGCCACGAGCCGAGCGTCACGACGCCACCGGCCGGCCGGGACACCGTCCCGACGAGCGCAAGCCCGAACGCGAGCGCGAGGGCAGCCAGGAACAATGCGCGCTCGGCCCGTAAATTCTGGGTGTCATTGCTTTCCAAGTGGGCGCCTTTCAAGATAATCCAAATCACGGAGAATGCCTCGCTTCGCTGCCATCGACGTGGGCTCGAACGCGATCCGGATGCGGATCGTGGACGCAACTGCGCCTCTGGGGGCGAAGGGTGACGAACAGCTAGCGCTGCTGGCGAGCGAGACCGAGCCCGAGCTCCGCGAGGTGATGAGCCAGCGCGCGCCCGTCAGGCTCGGCACGGAGGTCTTCCTCACGGGCAAGCTCACGCCGGGCTCGATCGGTCAGGCGTGCGCAGCGCTGCGCGAGTTCAAGGTGGCGATGGATGCGGCGGGCGTGTCGGCCTACCGCGCGACCGCGACGAGCGCGGTGCGGGAGGCGCAGAACGGCGCCACCCTGGCGGAGCGCGCACGCCGGGAGGCCGGCGTCGATCTGGAGATCATCGAGGGCGTCGAAGAGGCGCGTCTCATCCAGCTCGCCGTGGTGAAGAAGCTGGGGCTCGCCGAGAAGTCGGCGGTGCTCATCGACGTGGGCGGCGGCTCCACGGAGATCACGCTGCTCGAGCGCGGCGAGGCGTCGTTCTCCATGTCGATACCGCTCGGCACGGTGCGCATGCTCGAGACCTTCCTGCGCGGCGCCAACAAGATCGACAAGCGGCAGCACCGGCTCCTTCTGGAGACGGTGGAGCGCGCGTTCGTCGAGGTACGACAGAACCTGCCGAAGGCCCCCGTGGATCTGGTCATCGGCACGGGTGGCAACGTGGACTCACTCGCGGAGCTGGCGCCCGCAAAACCAAACGTGGCCACGCCAACGCTCCGCGTGATCGACGTCGCGCAGATGAACGTCCTTCGCGAGGAGCTCTTTCGCCTGACCGCAGAGGAGCGCCAGCGGAAGTTTGGGCTGCGGCCAGATCGCGCGGACACCATCGTCCCCGCCGCCGTGATCTACTCGTTTGCGGCGTCGCTCTTCGGTGCAAAGCACATCGTGGCGCCGGGCGTTGGTCTCAAGGATGGCGTGCTCGAGGAGCTCGTCGCGCGGCACTTTGCGCTCTGGGACACCGGCTCCGAAGAGAACCGCATCCTCACCGCGTGCCTGCGACTCGGCCGGCGCTACAACTTCGACGAGGCTCACGGCGTGCGCGTGGCGGGCTTTGCAGCCGAGCTCTTCGACGTGCTCGCGACACACCACGGTCTCACCGGGCGCGATCGCCTCCTCCTGCGCGCATCCGGGCTGCTGCACGACGTCGGCGACTTCGTACGTTACGACGGTCACCACAAGCACAGCTTCTATCTCATCGCCCACTCCGACATCATGGGCCTGTCGCGCGACGAGCGCTCCATCGTCGCGAACGTGGCGCGCTACCACCGCAAGAGCCCGCCCGACCCTTCGCATCCAAACTTCCGCGAGCTCGAGAAGGACGCCCGCGCGAAGGTGCGCATGCTCGCCGCGATCCTGCGCGTGGCCGACGCGCTCGACCGCGAGCACCTGGGCAAGGTGGAGCGGCTGCGCGGCGCCATTGCGGGCAAGAAGCTTGTGCTCACGCTCGACGGCGAGGAGGATCGCACGCTCGAGGAGTGGACGCTCGGCGTGAAGGCAGAGATGCTGCGCGAGGTCTTCCTCCTGGAGGTCGTGCTCGCCGACGCCGGAACGCGTACGGACTCATCTCCGCCTTCCCACCACGGAAAACCGCGCTGAAGAGCGTTATTTCTTGCTACGCTGAGCGCTCATGTCGGACAGTTTTTTGCGAATCGCCGGGATCGCCTGCGCCACCGCCTTGATGGCGGGATGTGCGGCGTCGCAGGTCCCCGATCCCAAGTCCGCCGCGAACGACTACGCGCGCGCAGTGCAGAGCCAGGATGCGGATGCGCTCTACGGCATGCTCACCGAGAACGCGCAACGCAGCCGCTCCAAGGAGGATCTGAAAAAGCTCCTGGCGGAGGACCGCGAGGAGCTCGCGGAGCAGGCGCGCGCGGTCCAGAACAAGGACGCCCGGGTCGAAGCGACCGCGCGCCTGCGGTACCAGGACGGCGAGGAGACCGCGCTGGAGCTACGCGAAGGTCACTTCTGGGTGTCGGCCGCGGGCACCATGCCGGGCGGCGCGAAGAGCCCTGAGCAGGCGCTGGACCAGCTACGACGCGTGCTCGCGCGACGGAGCTACATCGGTCTGATGCGTGTACTTTCCCCGCAAACGCGCGCCGCGGTCGAGGCGGACCTGCGCTCGCTCGTGATCGGGCTCGATCACCCCGAAACGCTCCCCGTCGAGACCACCGGCGACTCCGCGCAGATCGCCGTCCCGGGTGGGCATCACGT
The DNA here is from genome assembly GCA_025355005.1 of Myxococcales bacterium. GTDB lineage: Bacteria > Myxococcota_A > Polyangia > Polyangiales > Polyangiaceae > JANXLV01. The sequence continues at coordinate 19,680 of JANXLV010000069.1, forward strand.
CCGTCTGCGGCGCGAAGCCGGCATCTGGCGCGTCGAAGACTTCGACTGAACATCATGCGACGCATCGCGGCCATCTCGCTCGCAGTGCTCGTGGTGACGCTCCTCGTCCTCGCGGTCCCCCGCCCCGCACGCGCGTTCGGCGACCGCGGCGCGTTCGATGCGCGCGTCCTGCTCGCGGGCGGCACCACGGGCGCGGCTCGACCCACGGCGCCGCTCCGATGGGCGCACGAGCTCGTGATGCGTACGAGCGCGCCCGCTCGCTCGCGGCCCACGTCCGTACGGGCCGACGACGGCGACATCGTCTCGGGCCCATTCCTGTACTGGAGCGGCGACGTCGCGCTGACGCCTCTGTCGTCGGCGGAGGTCTCCGGGCTGCGCCGGTTCTTCGCGCTCGGCGGACTGCTCGTGGTCGACGACGCTGGCGTGAACTTCGACGGCGACAAGAGCGAGTTCGGAAAGACGGCGCGCGCGCAGATCGCCCGCGTACTGCCCGACTCCGCCATCATCCAGATCGGACCGGAGCACGTCATCTTCAAGAGCTTCTACCTGCTCCACCGCGCGGAGGGGCGCGTGCAAGGTCCGAAGACGCTCGACGCGATCGTGCGCGGCGGCAACGTGCAGGTGATCTTCACGAACCACGACCTCGGCGGTGCCCTCGCCCAGGGTCCCACCGGCGTGTGGGAGTTCCCCGTGGTGCCGGGTGGTGAGGCGCAGCGCGATCACGCCGTACGCCTCGCCGTGAACATCGCGATGTATCTGCTCTGCTCGAACTACAAGGACGACCAGGTGCACGCGCCGTTCCTCATCCGTCGCCGGTCGCGCGTTCGAGAGAGCGAGCCCTGACCGATGACGCGCCTGGTGATCCTCGGAGGAGGGCTGACGACGCACTTCGCGCCTAGCTCCGATTTTCCGGCGTGGGCGGCGCTGATGGCGTGTGTGGTGTGCGCCGTCAGCATGCTCGCGCTCATCATGGAGATGCGGGTGCGGCGCAGCGGGCGGGCGCTGGTGCTCGCCACGGGCGTGGTCGCCGTCGCTTCGCTGTTGCTCGCAGTGACGCGGCCCGTGCGCATCGCAGCGCGCGAGAGCAGGATCGGCCCTCGCGTGATCGTCCTCGCCGACGCCTCGCGCTCCATGGATCTGCAGTCCACACGTGGAGGCACGCGCAAGGCTGCGCGCGATCAGGCCGTCGCAGCGCTGCAGGCCTCTGCGAAGGAGGCGCGCATCACCGTGCTCGGCTTCGGCGACGGCGCGCCGTTCCCACTCGCCGAGGGCGACGCCGCGCGGCCCCGCAGCGACCTCATGAGCGCGCTCAACCCCGTGCTCAAGAGCGAAGGCGAGACGCCGCAGGCCGTCGTCGTCGTGTCCGACGGCCGCCTGTCGGAGCCCGAGAGCGAGAAGGGGCTTCACCCGCTCATCGACGGGCTCAACGTGCCGATCCACACCATCGCCACCGCGGAAGAATCGTTGCCAGACGCAACCATCTTGCACGTGGGCGCAACTGGCAGCGCCGTCGCACACGTGCCGCTGCCGCTGCGCGTGGAGGTGCTCTGCACGGGTGGACTGTCGTGCGACAAGCTGACGGTCACTGCGCGTGAGCTCCGCGCGAGCGGCGCGCCCACGCTGCTGGCATCCGGGCTCGCGGACGTATCGCAGGGCCGCGGCGTCGTGGACCTCACGATCACGCTCGACAGCTTTGGCCCGCGCATCGTCGAGGTCGCGCTCTCCGCTCCCGCAGGCGACAAGATCCCCGAGAACAACCGCCGGTTCTTCACGTTCAACGTCGCGCGCGAGCGGCTCCGTGTGCTTCACGTGGCGGGACGACCCACAGCCGACGTTCGCGCTCTCCGTCAGTGGCTCAAGAGCGATGCATCGATCGATCTCGTCGCGTTCTTCATCTTGCGCACGCCCACGGACGATCCGCGCGCCCCAAACGAGGAGCTCGCGCTCATCCCCTTCCCCGTAGACGAGCTCTTCGAGCAGCACCTCGCGTCGTTCGACGCGGTCATCTTGCAAGACTTCGAGGTCGCGCCCTATGGACTCCGTCCTCACCTGCCGCGACTCGCGAACTACGTGAAGGAGCGCGGCGGCGGGCTCATCATGGTCGGCGGTCCGGCGTCGTTCGTGTCCGGCGGATACGCGCGGACTCCGCTCGCCGACGTCCTCCCCGTGAAGCTCGACGGCAATCCAGGCCACACGAAGGAAGACCTCGCGAAGTTCACGCCGGACTGGACCGACGTCGGACGCACCGCGCCCATCCTCGCGCCGCTGCGCAAGGCCACGAATGACGAGTTCCCGCAGGTCGAAGGCGTCAACGTCGTGGGCGATCTCGCGGAGCATGCGACCGCGCTTCTCACCCACCCCACGCGCCTGACGCCGAGCGGCGCAAAGATGCCTGTCCTCGCCGTGGGCGAGGTGGGCGCAGGACGCTCCATCGCGCTCGCGATCGACGGCGCGTGGGAGCTCGAATACTCGCCGCTCGGCTCGCGCACACAGGGACGCGGATACGCGGCGCTCTGGGACGGCCTGCTCGGGTGGCTCATGCGCGACCCACGCTACGAGCCCGCGCAGCTCTCGCTTCCCGCTGGTTGCACGGTGGGCACGAAGACACGCCTGCGCCTCAAGGCGGTGAGCGGCATGAAGCCAGAGGGCACGAAGCTCACGCTCAAGCGCCTCGACGAAGAGGCCGCCGTCATCGTCGTGCCGATCGACCAGAAGGCCGACCTCTTGTCCGGCGTCGACATCGACCTACCGGCGCTCGCGGAGGGCGGATACACCGCCAAGGTGGGCTTCGGTACGGGGCCCTCGACGTCGCTCGACTTCGCGTGCGAAGCAGGCGGCGATGAGTGGGCGGATCCGCGACCGGACGTCCAGCGGCTCCGCGACATCGCGAAGGAGACACACGGCGACTTTGCCTTCGCGTGGGACGCGAGCAAGCTCGCATTGCCGAGCCCCACCGTCGTCAGCGCGGAGCGACACGTGGTCCCCGTCGCACCGGCGTGGGGCTGGTCCCTGCTTGCCGCCGCTGCGCTGGGCGCGCACTGGTTCATCCGGCGCCGTCGCGGGTTCGGCTGAGGCGTCTCCGGAGCGCGCGCGAACAGAAGGACCCGCGCAGCCTGGCGATTTGATACTCTCGACCACGTGAAGAAGCGCTCCAAGATCTGCCGCGCGTGGCCTCTCCTGCCCGCGATGATCCTGAGCGCCACCGTGTCCGCGGATGCGCGCGCCCTCGTATGGCCGGACGTGCTCGACCGCGTCGAGCGCGCCATGCACTCCACGGATCGCGAGGAACGGCGCAAGGCCGCGCGGAAGCTCCCGGACATCGGAAAGGCGCGCGGCACGCCGCTCGTGCTCGAGGCGCTCGGCGACACCGACGACGAGGTCCGCATCGAAGCGGCGAAGGCCGCGGTCATACTCCGCGCAGAGGGCGCAGCCGACGCCGTGCTTCCGTGGCTCGGCGACAAGGAGGCGAAGGTCCGCCTCACCGCATGCGACGTCCTCCGCGCCATGCCCTCGCCGAGGGCCGTGCCGCAGCTCGCGCGCGCGATGCAAGACAGCGACCCCAACGTCCGCGCCGCCGCCGCAGAGGCTCTGGGCGCGCAGAAGAACGGCGAGGCCGTCGCGCCGCTCATGGGCAAGCTGGACGACCAGAGCCCGCCCGTTCGCATCCACGTGATCCGCGCGCTCGCGCACCTGGGCGACAAGCGCGCCGTCGTGCCGCTCGTGGGCAAGGTCTCCGACTCCGTCCCCGAAGTACGCGCCAGCATCGCACGTGCGCTCGGCTCGCTCGATGATCAGCGCGCGGTCTCGGCCCTGGTCCTGCTGCTCCGCGACGCCGTCAACGAGGTTCGAATCGAGGCCATTCGTGCGCTCGCGCGGCTCCGCGCGACGGGCGCGGTCGATCCGATCGCGCAGCAGGCGCAAGATCGCGTGAGGGAGGTCCGGCATGCGGCGCTCGACGCGCTCGGGAAGATCGGCGGTGATCAGGCCGCGACGTTCCTCGTGTCGCTCCTCGGCGTGGGGGAGGACGCGGGCTCTTCGCTCGAGCCCACGCCCGTGAGGCGCGCGCTGGTCACGCTCGGCCAGGGCTGCGTACCGCTCGTGTCACGCGTGCTCGACCGACCCGACTCGCAAGCCGCGGCGACGAGCGCTGCATACGTGCTCGCGTCGCTTGGTGCGCGGGGCGAGGAGAAAAGGGTGCGGGCGGCGCTGGAGCGCGGTTCCATCCCGGTGCCCGCGGCGCTGTTCGTGCTCTCGAAGATCGGCGGCGCGGAGACCCTGCCGGTCGTGCTGGAGTTCATCTCCGATCAGAGCCCCGCCGTCCGTCACCAGGCGTTGCTCTCCGCGCGCGACCTGACGAATCCGGAGAAGCCGGATGGCCGCGCGGTGGAGCCGATCACGTTCGCGTTGAAGGATGCGCGCCTGTCCGCCGACGATCGCCTGCTGCTCGTGGAGGTGCTCGGACGCACGGGCGCGCCGCGGGCACGCGACATCCTGCTCGGGATCTTGCCCACGAAGGACATTCCCCTGAAGCTCGCGGCGATTGACGCGCTGGGCGCGATCGGTGTGGGCGGTGTCGGCGCTCCCGCAGCGGGCACACCGGCGGCGGGTGTCGTCGGTGCCACGCGCACGCCTCTCGTGACGTTGCTGTCGGATCCGTTGCCGGAGGTGCGCCTTCATGCAGCGCTGGCGCTGGCGAAGGTCGGTGGTCCGCAGGACAAGCAGGACATCGAGAAGCGTCTCCTCGGGGACGAGGAGAACGACGCGTTCGCGCTGTTTGTCGCGCTCGCAGGCATCTCCGAGCGGCACCCGGGCGATCCCGCGGCCATGGCGGACCTCTTCGCCGTGCGCAGCGCGGGTCAACGCGACATGGTGCTCGAGACGCTGGGGCGCATGCCTCGGGACGAGGTGCCCACGCTGCTCTACACGCTGGCAAAGGGCGCCAGCGTGGATGACCGACGGATGGCCGCCACGATGCTGGCTCGCCACCGCGGGCGTGCGACGACGCTGAAATCGCTCGCCGCGCTCGCACAAGATCCCTCGAGCGACGTGCGCGCGCAGTCTGCGTTCTCGCTGGGCACGGCGGGCGGCTCGGCCGACGTTCCGTTGCTGCACGCGCTCGCCGCCCAGGACGACACCGACGTCACCATCAACGCCGTCGCGGCGATGGGGCGCATCGCGGCGCGCGAGAAGAAGAAGGACCTGGCCGCGCGCGAGCTCTGTCCTTTCGTCACGGATGGCCGTGTCTACGTTCGCCTCAACGCTCTCTCCGGCCTCGCGCTCGCCGGAGCGCGGTGCGACGACCCCGGAAAGGAGCGGCATGCGCTCGAGGACGAGAGTGACGGCGTCCGTGGTGCCGCGGCGCGCGCCGTGGGCAACGCTGCGAACGACGAGGACCGCCGTGCGCTCGCGCGCTGCCGAGACGAGGAGCGCGTCTCCGAGATCGCTGAGCGCTGCGACGCGATGATATCCGCTCCGTTCGCGCCGAAGGGTGGCGCATCGTCCGTCACGGTGTACGTGGTCGCGGACCGCGAGACTCCGCCGAAGCCGCTCGTGCCATACGCACTGCTCCTGCCCGATGGGCTCGTTCGCGTGGGCACGTCCGATCGACGCGGAGCCGTGACCGATCCGGTCGCGCCGGACGGCGTTCTCACGTTGCTCCCTCCGAGCGCGGTCGCCAGGTAACGGGGTAACGACGGAGGCGCGCGCCCCTATCTAGGCTACGGAAACAGGCGGTAGTAGACGGCCTGGCAGGTGCGCTCTTCCCACACCTCCACGCGCGCGACCTTGAGCCGCGGGGTCTCGATGCGGGCGACCAGATTGTCCGCCACGACGCGGGCGATGTTCTCGGCGGTCGGGTTCAGATCCATGAACGGCGCGACCTCGTTCAGGAAGACGTGCTCGTACGGCTCGACGATCGCGCGGAGCTCCCTTCCGAGCACCGCGAAGTCACACACGAAGCCGCTCGAATCGAGCTCGGACGCGCGCACCGTCGCCTTGATTCGCCAGTTGTGGCCGTGCAGTCGCTCTCCCTCACCAGGCGCGAACCTGAGCTGGTGCGCGGCGGCGACCTCGGTCTCTTGGCTGATTTCCCACATCTTGATGACGCCTCTTTCGTGTGTGTGGAGTCGTTATCAAAAACCGCGACGATTTTCCACGTAGCCGGTAAGACTGTCGCATGAGCCGTAGACGCCCGCGGGCCCAGCTGCGTGAGCCGGAGGCGCTCGACCGCGTCTTCGTGCGCGCCGGCGAGCATCGCTTCGCGCGCGTTCGCCCGGTGATCTCGCCCCTGGCATGGCGAGCGCTCGTGGGCGCGCGCATCGCCGAGCGCACCGTTCCCCAGAAGATCGACTTTCAGACCCTGACCATCATCGCTGCGACCAGCACGTGGGCGCACGAGCTCACGCTTCTGGCCGCCACCATCCTCGAGCGCCTCCAGACAGCTGGCTACGACGTGCAGAAGATCGTCATCCGCCCGGGGCATGTGGAGCCGCCCGGAAGGCCGCTCGAGCGTCGGCGCTCGAAGAAGGTGCCCTCGAAGGTCGCGCTGGACGCGAAGCTCACGCACGAGATCGAGCAGGTCGAGGATCAAGAGCTCGCGGCGCTGCTCCGCGACTCGGCCGAGATGAACCTGGCGTGGCAGAAGTCGAGCGAGAACGTCGCTACTTCAACGCCGCGAGGCGCAACAGTCCCTCCAGCCGCTGAAACAAGAACCGGTCCGCCGGGCCGTAGCTCGACAGGAACTCCCGCAGCATCTCGACGTACGCCCGAAGGCGGGGAACGTCCACCGACGCGACCTTCCCCATCGCGGAATACATCTCGTCGATGACCGCAGCGGGCGGCGGCCGCTTCTGCGCGTCGTACAGCTCGATCACGTAGTCCGCCCAGCCGCCCTTGCCCGTCGCCGTGGCGAGCTTCGCGGAGAACTTCGCGGCCTGATCCACGAGCGTGGGCGGCAGCATCTTGCCGGCGCGCGTGGACTCGATGACGTCTGCGAGCGCGGACGCGAGCAATCGCTCTGCCTCGCCCGCGCGACCGAGCGCGAGCGCCTTTTCCGCAACACCACCGAGCAGCTTGAACTGGTCCGCGCGGCGAACCATGCTCGGCTCGGGCTCGGAATCGAGCGGTGAAGACGCAAACGCCGAGCTCGGCGTGTTGATCTTCATCTTCGGCATCGTCATCTTGCCGTAGCCGACGGGCGGCGCGATCTGCCCGCCCGTGCCAGGGCCACTGCGTGCCTCACGCGAGCCGAGGAGCGTCAGCTCCTGCGAGCCGATCATGACCTTGTCGCCGACGTTCAGGTGCACGCGCCCTTCGATGCGCATGCCGTTGACCACCACGCCATTGCGGCTCTCGAGGTCCTCGACGGTGACCCCGTCGTTCCCGACCATCATCACCGCGTGCCGACGCGATACCAGCGGGTCATCGAGCGAGAGCTGGCAGCTCGCGCTCCGACCGATCGCGAACTCGCCCTCGCCGAGCTCCAGATCGTGCTGAAGGTACCGAAGCCGAAACCGCATCTCGCTAGTTGCTCACCGAGCTCGGGGGGGTTCTGGAGCACGACATGGGAAGGCCTGAGGAATACAACTCTCCAAGCACAATCGGCAAGTATGGGTGCACCGCGCGCGTGCGGGATATCAAGTGGGCGCGGGCTCAGGAAGGCTCAGGAAGGCTCAGGAGAGAGCCGTACGCGTCTTGCCGTCAGAGCTCGCGCCGGCACCGCCCTGGACGCTGGCGCCAGAGCCAGCGGCGGCCCGGAGCCCCTCGATCGAGGCAAGGACCTTGGCGTCATCCTCCGAGAACGTCTTTTCCGGAGAAGCCAGCGCCGTGGCGAGGCCATCCAGCTCCCCGACCAGGTCTGGGTGGGTGGCGATCTCGCGTCCGATCCCCGCCAGCGTGGTGGGGCTCGGGAGGGCCACGAGCACACGATGGATGGTGAGCACCCAGGCGGCGAGCTCACGCGTGGCCTTCTTGTCCCCGATGGTCAGGGCAGCCTCGCTCACCGTCGACAGCTGTCGTGGGTCGATCCCTTCGCGCATCGCGGCGCGCTCCTCGATCAGGGCCATGGTCCGTCGAAGCATGCGCTCGGCCTCGTCGAGTCGATCGCCCGCGAGCGCGCGCTCGACGACCTCGATCAGGAGCTGAACGCTCCAGGCGCCCTGACCTCCGCTGCCGAAGCGACCGCTCAGCGTGTCCTCATCGACCTGCTCGGTGCCGCCGCAGTTGGGGCACGACCCCGCCTCCTGAGCGTACGGGAGGTGGCATTTTCCGCAGTGCTTCAGGAAGCCTGTTGTTCGGGCGCGCGCGCTCACCATCTCCACGCGGCAAAACACGAGCTCCTGCGTGCCGATGCGGATGCGGTCGCCGTCCTTCAGCGTGATGCCGTCGCCCTTGATGGGCGCGCCGTTGACCTTCACGCCGTTGCGGCTGCCAAGGTCGCTGATGGTGGCTTCTTCGCCGTCGAGATTGATGCGCGCATGTGTGCGGGAGACGAGCGGGTCCTCGATCGTGACGTGGCACTCCGCGCTACGGCCGAGCAATGTCTCGCCGCGCGGAATATCGAACTCTTGAAGGAGGAACCTCAGACGATACCGCGCCACCCTCGCCTCCGGTTGCGACCCCCCGGCCGAAATCAGCCACAAGCCAGTATAGACGCCCGGAACGATTCTTCCCGCCCGATTTTTGCGAAATGGTAACCTCGGGGGTCCAGTGGATGACGCAACCCGCGAAAAGGTGAAGAAGAGCGTGGCCGAGTTCGTCGCCCCGTTGGTCAAGGCCGACGGCGGTGAGGTGTTTCTCGTCGCCCTCACGGCCGATGATGTGCACCTGCACCTGGCGGGCACCTGCGCAGGCTGCCCCGGCGCGGCGATGACGCAGAAGGCGCTCATCAACCCCGTCGTCGCCGCGCTCCTTCCGAAGGCGACGGTGAAGGTGACGACAGGTTGGCGCGTCCCGAAAGGCGCAGAGAAGATCGAGTAGGGAGTGGCCGCTCAGCGGTCGGTCAGCGGCGACGCGCGCTGCTGCTTGCACTCGCGCTCGGCGACGTGCGCGCGCCGTTCGGATCCGTGCGGTTCGCTCCAGCACCGGTGACCGCGGCGACGCCGGGATCGAGATCCATCGGATCGACTTCCCTGTGCGAGCGAAGCTGCGCCAGGTTTCGTTCGGTCTCGAAGTCCGTGATGACGACGCCGACGAACTTCTCCGAGCTCCGATCAATGAGGCGCAAATAGTTCGCGCGGCTCTCCGCGTCCTTCCAGTCGATCGCCTGGTACGGACGGCCCTTCAAGGGCTCCGCTGCCATGGCGCGCCCAGCGACGCCGCTGACCTGACCGAACGCCTTCTGATAGGCCTCCGCCCACGTGGCGCCCCACGGGCCATTCGCGACGAGCGGGAACTCGTCGTAGATCTTCCAGAGACGCTCATTGATGAAGAAGAAGAAGCGCTTCTTCCCCTTCCGCTCGACGAGGATCAGCGACTCGTGGTTGCCGACGGAGTACTCACCACGGATCGGCGACGACTCCCAGCCGGAGCCCGAGCGATCGAACTTGGTGTGGGCCCGTGCGCGGAAGCCATCGAGGAGCGCGTCGCGCTCGTGCTCGACCTGGGTTTGCTCCGGTCCCGGGTGCATCTTGAGCAGGCGCTCGTCGTAGTCCTTCCAGAGGATCGAGCTCGTGCCCTTGGAGTGGGCGTCGATCACCTCTTGCGGCGACATGCCCCAGCGGAAGCCGTCACGCATGGCCCCCATCGAGGAGCCCACGGGCGCCGCGTCTGCCTGCGGGCCTTGGTCCTTCTGCTCCTTGGCGGGCTTCTTCGGGTCAGCCGCGAAGCTTGCGAAACCCATGGAGAGGGTGACGAGGACGAGGGGAACATACGCGATGCGGTGGATGGCTCGTTTCATGGGTTTTTCACGCTTGCATGAGATGTATCATTCGTCCCACATTGGCGCCACCCCTGTGGGGCCTTCAATCTGGAACCGGGCGCAGCATGGGCCCAGCCAGTTGGACGAGCTTCGGCACGGAACCATCCACGCTCGGCCAAGTTTGGCCCAAGTTCGGCCACCGGCGGCGTCACGTTCAGCGAGCTCTCACCCCACCGGGGCCTGCGATCGCCTGGCCAAACCCTTTGGACCTCCGTCCCGGATCGTTGTAGATGCATGGGCTCATGCGATTTGTGGCTCGAACCTGGATGACTCTGGCCGTGGTCGGGGCGTGCCTCGCCGGCTGCGGCGATGGTGCAGGCGCAAAGTCGCCCTCGCGGCCGCTCTCCGCGTACTCGGGCCGCATGACCGACCTCTTCGACGACGCGATCGACCCCGCCGCTGTCGGGCTCGACATGGACAACAGCTTTCACCCGCGCTCGGACGCCACGCTACGAGAGCGAGCGCAGGTCTCGGACGCGATCCTTCGTGTGAAGATCACGACGGTCACCAACAAGATCGACGAAGGCGCGAACGGCGGGTACGAGGTCGGCGTCAAGCAGCTCGAATGGATCGGCGGCGATCATCCGCCCGGCACCGACCAGTTCAATATCCGCATGCGCAAGTCGACGCAGACGAACGGCATCATGAAGACGATGGAGGGCCGCATGGTCGGCACCGAGTTCATCGTCTTCCTCCGCCAGTTCACTGGCGCGGACCCGTCGGAGCGGGACTTCCACGCGCACTTCTCGCCCGCCTCGAAGGACGTGAAGGCCGCGATCGGGGATGCGATCGTGTTGCGAGAGCTCAAGTAGCTTCAAGGAGGCTTGTTCGTGGCGATCGAGATCAAGAGCCCGCGTGAAATAGATGCGATGCGTGTCGTCAGCGCGATGGCGGCGGAGACCTTGCTCCTCGTGGGGGAGAAGCTCCGCGCGGGCATGTCGACCGACGACATCAACACGATCGTCCACGAGGACACCATCCGTCGCGGCGCGCGGCCCTCCCCGCTCAACTACCGCGGCTTCCCGAAGAGCGTGTGCACGTCCGTGAACGACGTCGTGTGCCACGGCATCCCTGGCGCGCAGATCCTCCGCGACGGCGACATCGTCAACGTCGACGTGACCAGCTTCTACGGCGGGTTCCACGGCGACACGTCCGCCACGTTCTACATCGGCACCCCCAGCGTGCAGGCGAAGAAGGTCACCGAGATCGCACGCGTGGCGCTCGAGCTCGGCATCGCCGAGGTGAAGGAAGGCGCGCGGCTCGGCGACATCGGGGCGGCCATCCAGGAGTACGTGGAAGCGCAGGGCTGCAGCGTGGTGCGCGATTTCGTGGGTCACGGCATCGGCCGCAAGTTCCACGAGGATCCGCAGGTGAAGCACTACGGCAAGCGCGGCACCGGCGAGCGCCTGCGCGCGGGCATGGTCTTCACGATCGAGCCCATGGTGAACCTGGGCCGCTTCGAGGTCGTGGTCGACGAGAAGGACGACTGGACCGTCACCACCGTGGACGGCTCGCTCTCTGCGCAGTTCGAGCACACGCTCGTGGTGACGAAGACCGGCCACGAGGTCCTCACGCGCCGCGCCCAGCCCCTCCGCGGAAGCGAGAACATCGCGTCGTCCGCCGTGCTGGTCTAGGCGCGGACCGCGAGCAACTCTTTTGCTGCTTTCTTGGCGGCGACGCCGACGGTGACACCGCCGATCATGCGCGCGATCTCACCGACGCGCTCGTCCGTGCGGAGCTTCCGCACCGAGACGTGCGTGCGATCTCCTTGCACCGTCTTGCCGACGACGAACTGTGCGTCCGCGAGCGCGGCGATCTGCGCGAGGTGCGTGATTGACAGCACCTGATGGTGCTTCGCGACGTCCGCCATCTTGTGGCCGATGACCTCCGCGACAGCGCCGCTGGTGCCGGTGTCGACCTCATCGAAGACGTAGAGGCCCGCAGGCCCGTTCTTCGCGAGGACGCGCTTGATCGCGAGCAGCGCACGAGACAGCTCACCACCGCTCGCAATGCGACGAAGCGGCCGCGGCTCCTCGCCCTTGTTCGGCGCGATCAGGAACTCCACGCGATCCATGCCCTTCGCCGAGAGATGCGCGCCGTCCACCATCAGCCCCTTCGTGGAGGACGAAGGCGAGACGTCCACGAGAATACGCGCGCCGCCCATGCCGAGGTCCGCGAGCTCCCGACCGATGGCCTTTCCCAGCTTCTCCGCCACACGCCGACGCTTCGACGACAGCGACCGCGCGCGCTCCGACGAGGCACGCATGGCCTGCTCGAACGCGGCGACCAGGCTCTTCTCGTCCGCATCCGACGCCTCGAACGCGCGCAGCTCCTCGCAGAGCGCCGCCTTCTTTGCGAGCACTGCCTCCGCGCCTGAAAGCTCGGTGGTCTGGTCGCTCGAGGTGAACGTCCCATGCTTCCGGAACAGCTTCTCCAGCTTGAAGAGCCGCTCCTCCACGTCTGCAAGCCGCGCGGGGTTCACCTCGACAGTGCCGGCGTAGTGCAGCAGCGTGCGCGACGTGTCCACGAGCTCCGCGCGCGCTGAGCCGATGGTCTCTGCCAGAGGCAGCAGCGAGGGATCCAGCTCCGCGGCGGATCGGAGCTCGCTCTCCACGCGCGCGAGCACGTCACAGACCGCGCCCTCCGTCTCGTAGAGGGCTGCGCCGGCGCCACCCACGACGTCTCCCAGACGCGCCGCATGACGGAGCCGCGCGCGCTCGGAGAGCAGCTCCGTGTCCTCTCCGGACGACGGGCTCACCTCGTCGATCTCGCGCAGCGCCCACGTGATCAGCTCCTCACGCTCTGCCCTCGTACGACCACGCTCGCGCAAGGACTCCAGTTGCCCTGCCAGCTCCGTGGTGCGAAGGACCTCCCGCGCGAGCAACGCGCACTCTTCGCCGAGCCCGCCGAACGCATCCAGATACTCGAGGTGGGTGCCCGCGTCGGTGAGGCTCACGCTCTCGTGCTGAGAAGCCACGTCGCAGAGCGTGCGCGCGAGCTCCGCGAGCTGCCCGGCCGTCGCCAGGCGACCATTGATGAACGCACGGCTTCGGCCCTGCGGCGTGACCACACGACGGAGCAAGAGCTCGCCTTGTTCTGCATCCGCTCCGAGCCCGAACGACGCGAGCACCGCGCGTGCGCGCTCGTTCTCCGCGATGTCGAAGAGCGCTTGCACCTCTGCCTCTTCCGCGCCCGCACGCACGACCTCTCCGCTTGCACGCGCGCCGAGCACCAGACCGAGCGCGTCGACAACGAGCGACTTTCCCGCACCGGTTTCCCCGGTGAGGACGTTGAAGCCGGGCTCCAGAACGAGCACGAGCTCCTCGATCAGGACGAAGTTGCGGGCGGTGAACTGAACAAGCATGCAGTATTCATAGCATGCGCTGAACGTCAGTCCAGTTATTTGGGGACCGATCACCCGTGTGATCTACACACAAATATATGTATGTATTTCGAGTAATTAGACGCTTTTTCTTGACGGAAGACCATCGATTTGAGTAACCAACAGGACTCAAAGGCGCGCACATGGCCGCAAAACCCGCAGCGAAAGCCCCCGCGAAGAAGAAGCCCGCACCGCCGCCTGAGCCGCCCCCGAAGCAGCTCACGATGGAGGAGCGCGCCGCAAAGCTCGAGGAGAGGCTTCTCAAGACCGATCCCGCGTTCCTCGCGGACTATCGGATGAACCTCGACATGTCGTGGATTTATCACGACAGCGCGGTGGAAGGCGCCGTCTTCACGTTCCAGGAGCTGCGCTCAGCGCTCGATCCGAACGCGCCACCACCTGCGGACTCGAGCCTCCAGCCGATCATCGAAGACATCCGCCGCCGTCGCGAGGCGCTCGACTACGTCCGCGATTATGCGCTGAAGAAGCGCCAGCCGATCACGGTTGATCTGATCAAGAAGCTCTATCTCATCCTCCATCCAGAAGAGGGTGACATCAAGACGGTCAGGTATCGCAAGGACATCCCGCAGCATCGCTTGTACTTCCACGAGTACGCGGCCCCCGACAAGATCACGCACAAGGTTCGTCAGGTCGTCGACTGGGTCAATGATCCCGAGACACGCAAGACGCGCAGCGCCGTCCGGCTTGCTGGGCGCGCGCACTACGATCTGCTTCGCATCTTCCCGTTCCAGGCGGACAGCGGCACCGTCGCGCGTCTGTTCCTGAACCTGCTGCTCCTTCGAAGCGGCCTGCCCCCTGCGATCGTCCACTCCACGGAGCGTCAGCGCTACTACGAGGCGCTCAAGGGCTCGAGCGCGGCGATGACGCAGATCGTGACCGAGGCGATCGAGAACAACCTCGCCTCCGTCGACAAGCTTCTTGGCGGCTACGAGAACCGAGTCCAGTTCGTCATCCCGAGGTAGGACCAGTACGCCGATGAGCGCCTCGTCCCTCTCGCGTCGGGTCATCCCGTGCCTCGACGTTCGCGACGGGCGGGTCGTCAAGGGCGTCCGCTTCGAAGGACTTCGGGACCAGGGCGATCCGGCGGAAACGGCAGCGCGCTACGACGCGGAGGGCGCGGACGAGATCGTCTTCCTCGACATCACGGCGAGCCACGAGGGGCGGCCGGCCATGCTGGACGTGGTGGCCCGCACCGCCGACACGACGTTCACCCCGCTCACCGTGGGCGGCGGCGTTCGTAGCCTCACGGACATCGAGCGGCTCCTCGCGGCGGGCGCCGACAAGGTGGCGATCAACTCCGCGGCCTTGTCCGATCCGGAGCTCGTACGCCGGGCCTCTGACCGCTGGGGTGCGCAGGCGCTGGTCGTGGCGATCGACGCCCGAGCGCGCGTCTCGGGTCCAGGTTCTGCACGAGATTGGGATGTTTTTTCCCATGGTGGTAGGAAAGAGGCGGGCCGAGAAGCCGTCGAGTGGGCGGTTTGCTGTGCGGGGCTGGGAGCCGGCGAGATTTTGCTCACGAGCATGGACCGAGACGGAACGAAGGCTGGCTACGATCTGGCGCTCTTGCGGGCGGTCTCGGATGCCGTGGACATTCCCGTCATCGCGAGCGGTGGCGTCGGTGAGCTCTCGCATCTCCACGACGGTCTCGTCATAGGTGGTGCGAGCGCAGTGCTGGCTGCATCCATCTTCCACGAGCGCACATACACGATCGGCGAAGCCAAGAAGTACCTCGCATCACGTGGGGTGCCCGTGCGCCAGCTGGAGGACGCCGCATGAGCGACATCCTCGCATCGTCCATCACGCTCGACGACATCCTCGCGGTCGCGCACCAGAAGCGCGTGCCCATTGCGCCGGAGCTCGCTGGTTACCTGACGCTGGAGCTCGCCGATGCGGTGAACGCAGGCAGCGCCACCGCGATCGATCCGAAGACCGTGTACGTGAGCGAGGAGGGCTCCGTCGCGATCGTGAAGCCGAAGGGCCCCGGCGACGGCGTTGACGTGGAGACGCAGCTGCGCAATGTCCTCTCCGACCTGCTCAGCGTGACCGGCGCGCAGACGTCCGCGCTCACGCACGTCGCCAGGAAGAAGAGCGGCGGCGGAGTTCGCGCGCTCGCCGCGGAGCTCGAGGCAGCGCTTATTCCCGTGAATCGCGCTGCGGGTCGCCGGGCGCTCGCACGCATGGCGCGTGAGGCGCGTCGCATCGCGCTGGGCCTGGGTCGCGCGAGCGCGATGCCCCCGCTGGAGTCGCGTCCCGAGATCCGCAAGCGTGAGTCCGGCGGAGAGCACGAGCAGCGCTTCAACGAGGCGCCCACCATTCAGCGGCCGCGGACGCCGTTCCCGAACGAAGAGCCACAGACCCTGAGGCGCTCCGGTGCCGGTGCGTCTTCGGAGGCGCCGCCGACCAAGCTTCCCACGCCGCCGGTGAACCGCGGTTTCGCGCCGCCGCCTCCTCCGAACCGCCCGCCGCCGCAGAAGCGCGGCCCTGCCCTGCCCGAGTCGCCTGCGCTGCTCGGTCCGAAGGACGCGCTGTTCAAGGACGACGACGTCGACAACCTCCTCTCCACGTTCGGCGTGAGCGGCGACGCAAGCGACGACGACAAGGCGATGTCCAAGGAGCTGAAGGCGCTCATCGGCCTCGGCCCCACGCCCCCGCCACCAGGCACGGAGGCAAACTACGACGACGAGCCCGAGCCCACGCCGGGCGACAGCGAGCAGCTCCGGACGAACAAGCTCGAACGCGTCGTGCGCGCAAAGGCGGCCACCCAGGACGATCCCACGAGCGAAGCACCGCCGGTCGCCAGCGCGACTGGCACGCTCGCTGGGATGGGCGGCCCCATCTCGGTGACGGACGATCTGCTCGATGACCTTGCTGCGAACCCGAACGCCTCAGACGCGGGCGACGCGGGGGACGGGGGGGATCACGGAGATGGCATCGAGGATCTCCTCTCCCTCTCCGACGAGAATGCGGCGATGCCACAGCCGCGCGAGTCACTGACGTCGGCCATCGACACCAGCGAGCCGATCCGCCCGATCGCCGTCGCGACGCTCAAGAGATCCGACATCCGGCAGGACAACCCGCCTCCGCGCGCGAAAGAGCCGCCGGTCCTGCCGCCCCAGCCTCCTGCTCCGCCGATCGTGCCGCCGAACGCTGGGCCGCCTCCCCCAGCCAGGGACCGAGAGGCCAAGGACCGAGAGGCCAAGGACCGAGAGGCCAAGGACCGAGTGGCCAAGGACCGAGACGCCAAGGAAGCCGCTCGCGCGAAGTCCACCGTGAAGGTACCGCTCTCGACCGCGGTGCCGTCGGGCCGTCAGCCGAAGTCCTCCAAGGGCACGATGATCTTCCTGGTGTTGCTGCTCCTCATCCTGGGCGGCGGCGCCGTGGGCATGTGGAAGCTCGCGCCGGGCTTCTTCACCGGCCGCACGCCAGAGAACGTGCAGCGCGAGAAGGAGCAGTACGAGGCCAAGAAGGCCGCGCTCGAGAAGGCCGCCGAGGAGGGGCGCTGCAAGGCAGCTCTCGTCATCACGGATGCGCCCGCGGGCTCCGAGATCCTCCTTCGCAAGGGACAGGCGCCGGTCGACGTGGAGCGCATGCCCATCAAGACACGCCTCGAGTTCGTGGCCACTGCGGAGGGCTTCGCGCCCAAGCGCGCTGTCGTGCTGCCAACCGCTCCGTGGGACCAGAAGAAGCCGCCGCGGTTCGACCTGGCGGTGCAGCTGGAGGCGAGCAAGGTGAAGGCGCCCGCGCTGGATCCGTGGCCTTCGGGAGAGCCCGGAACGGATGTGGGCGGCGAGGGCGAGCCGGGCACCGTGCACGTTGTGTCGGCGCCGCCGGGGGCCGAGATCTGGCTGCTCGCGGGCCTGGGCCCCGAGGCTCGAATCGATCGGCTCAAGTGCGACGAAGGCGTGGAAGTCCTCGTGGCGGGCTCGCAGATCCGGAAGCGGCTCCGCGTGGCGCCGGGCGATGCGGCGAAGGCCCCCGTGGACAGCGCGGGGTTCCACGTGGTGAAGCTCGGCGTCAAGGATTGACGCGGGCGCGGACCTCGCCGATCATTGCAGGAGCCAGGCGCCAGTTTTCGCCCGAAGGGTCCCCATGATGCACGAAGAAGAGTACGCCATCGTCAAGTCGCTCGTCCCTGTCGCCTGGGCGGACGGCGTCTTCGCGGAGCAGGAGAAAGAGATGCTCCACGCGTTGCTCGAGGCCTATCGCGCGTCCGAGACGCAGAAGGCCGAGATCATGGAATACGCGAAGGAGAAGCGGACCATCGACGACATCAACCTGCAGGATCTCTCCGCGGCCGATCGTCGCGTCCTCCTCCAGCAGGCCGTGCTCCTCACCTACGCCGATGGCGAGCAAGCCACGGCCGAGGACGAGTTCCTCCAGGCGCTGACCAAGAAGCTCCGCATCCCCGACGAGGAAGCAAAGCAGGTCGTCACCGAAGCCTCCGAGCGCGCCAAGAAGCTCATGAACCTTCTCTGAGAGCGTTGTAGACATGCACGCATGTCGTTCACGGCGCGCTGAGCTCGGTCAGTCCGTGAGCTCGGTCGCGTCCACGACCTTGTGGAGCTTGGATTCGTCGCCGACGTTGCCCGGCTTGAACGCGTACATGAACGAGTAGCCGTGCTTGTGATGGACGAACGCGCACGCGCGGCCCTGCATCTTCGTGCCGCCCTCGTCGAACTCCCAGCGCGTCTCGACGCCCTGCTGGTCCTTGTAGCAGTGACCCGGCGTGGTGCTGATGAGGCGGTAACCCGTGAGCGCCTTCGCGCGGGCGCCCTGCAGCACGCGCGCGTACTCGCCGGGGTCCTGCGAGATCGGGTCACCGTTGGTGGTGATCGTCACGAGCGACTTCACGTCGACGGACGCCGACCGCATGGGCTCCAGGAACGTGAGGTTGTCGCTGTCCCGGTTGGCGACGAGCTCCGACGGATAGTGGATGCGAACGAGCCCGCTCTTCGGGTTGTACGTCTGGCTGAGGCCGACCACGGCCTTGCCGGTGGTGTCGCTCGTGCCGCTGTTTCCGCTACCGCCATTGGAGCCTGTCGTGTCGGTCCCGTTCGAGTAGTCCGGCGCGTAGTCGATCGCGGTCTTCTTCTTCTTGCAGCCGAGCGCCACGATCATCATCGCGGCGCCGAAGGCACCCCACATCATCCATCGCGAGGGGGCATTTGAAGTCAATTTCACTGGACCTTCTCCGTTCCGCTCGAGCGCAGCTTGGCCTTGATGGCCTCGATCTCTTTGAGCAGAGAGATCGGGCTGAAGGGCTTGCGATAGTACGTGGTGGCCCCCGCCTCGAGCGCGGCCTGTCGCACTGCTTCGTCGCCGCTCGCGCCGAGCGCGATGATGGGGATGCTGTCGGTCTCGACCTCGGACCGCAGCTTGCGGCACACGTCCAGGGCGCCCACCCCTCCGGGCAGATCGAGATCGAGCAGGACGATGTCCGGCGCATTGGCGAGGGCGTCCTCGACCGCGCGGGCGCCGCCGTTGGCGCACGCGACCTCGAAGCCTCGCGCTGCCACGAGCGCCTCGATCATGTGCGAGATCGAATCCGAGCCTTCGATGATCAGGATCCTCATTTCGCCTTCGGCATATCTGGCGAACCTGCATCGCTCATGGCCTTCGCGTTCGGGGGAGGCGGAGAGTCGACCTTCTCGTACTCGCGCGGCGGTGGGCCATAGCAAGCCATGAGCGTGACTGCGAAGCCCGCGCCAGCGACCGCGACTGCTGCGGCGCCGGCTACCTTGCCGGCCGTCTTCCCGAGCGCGCTGCGCACGCCCGTGTCGCCCATCTCGCCCGTGTGGCCCGTGTGGGACGCGAGCGCCGATCCGCAGTGAGGGCATGAAGGCAGTGCGCGGTCCCGCGGGATGAGACCCCGACAGGAAGCGCAAGAATCGAGCGGCGCCGTGAAACGCATGGTGCGATGATACCCGAACTTTGGTGCTACGTCGCCTACCCGTAGCGGGGCCGGATTTTCGTCCGGCATACGTGGTCTGGGAGCTCACGCTCCGCTGCGATCAGCCCTGCACACACTGCGGGTCACGCGCCGGGAGCGCGCGCGGCTCCGGAGGGCAAGAGGACACGAACACGGAGCTGTCGCTCGACGAGGCCCGGACGGTCGTGAAGGACCTCGCGGCGCTGGGAGCCGAGGAGGTCGCGCTGATCGGCGGCGAGGCGTACCTCCATCCTGCGTTCCTGTCCGTGCTGTCCGCGCTTCGCGACGCAGGGCTGCGCACCACGATGGTCACGGGAGGCCGCTCGCTCGACAGGGAGCTGGCGCAGGCGATCGCCGCGAATGGCCTCCACAGCGTGTCCGTCAGCATCGACGGGCTGCCGGCGACGCACGATCTGATGCGGGCCTCGCGCGGGAGCTTCGAGGCAGCGATCTCGGCGCTCTCGTATCTGCGCGACGCCGGTGTGGCCATCACCGCGAACACCAACGTCAACCGCTTGAACCAGGGCGAGCTCGAAGCCCTCTACGAGCTCCTGCTCGCGCAGAAGATCGGCGCGTGGCAGGTGCAGCTCACGACGCCGCTCGGTCGTGCCGCGGATCGAGCCGACCTGGTGCTCCAGCCATACGAGCTCACGGACGTCGTGCCGCGGGTCGCTGCGCTCAAGCGCCGCGCGTTCGCGGATGGCATCCTGCTCATGCCCGGCAACAACCTGGGCTACTTCGGGCCGGAGGAGACGCTGCTCCGGTCGCGGACCCCGGATGGCACGGATCACTACCAGGGCTGCCTCGCGGGCTCCTTCCTCATGGGCATCGAGTCCGACGGTGGCGTGAAGGGATGCCCGTCCCTGCAGTCGGATGCGTACGTGGGCGGCAACCTGCGCGAGACGCCGCTCGCGGACCTCTGGAAGGGCAACAGCAAGGTCGGCTTTTCGCGCACGCTCACCGTGGACGCTCTATGGGGATTCTGTGCAGAATGCATGTTTCGCGAGACGTGTCTCGGCGGCTGCACGTTCACCGCGCACGCCGTCAGTGGGCGCCCTGGCAACAATCCGTACTGCCACTACCGCGCACGCACGCTGGCCTCACGGGGCCGCCGCGAGCGCATCGTCCAGAAGACACGCGCCCCAGGCCTCCCGTTCGACAACGCCGTATGGGACATCGTCGAAGAGCCGCTGGACACACCGAACGAGCCGCTCGCCCCGCCCCGAGAGCTCGTACAAATCAGACGAGCAAAGCTCTGAGCGGGCCTAGCGTTGGGGCCTATCGTTGTGGGCCTATCGCTGTGGAAAGGTCACGAGCACGCGCACGCCACCGAGCGGTGCGTCGGACAGTTCAACCATGCCGCCGTTCGCGGCCGCGATCTCCGCGCCCAGGCGGAGCGGAACGGCGCTAGGCCGGCCGTACGTCGCGCCGTCCACGGACAGCTCCATGTACCCGCGACGTGCGGATGCCGGCAGCGGCGGTCCTGCGTCGTCGATGACGAGGCGCGCCCCGAGCGGGTCCTGGTAGACCTCCACGTGCACGTCGTTGCTGCGCGGCGTGGCCGCGATCGCGAGG
>JANXLV010000242.1 GCA_025355005.1 Myxococcales bacterium
CTCTCGTCTCGGCGCGCTCGAGTCGTCCGTGGGCATCTCCAAGGAAGACAACAAGGGCGACTCGGAGAAGGTCGCGGATACCCCGGCGCAGCGAAACGCGCTCGAGGCGCTGCTCGAAGACGAGCGCCTCTCGGACGCGGCAGCTACGTCACCGCTACGTCGGTCCTCCGGCGGCGTGCTTGGCGCCTACGGCGGCACCCGGACCTTCTTCGGCAAGAACCAGACAAGCTTCTTCGACAACACCGACGGCGGCAATCTCGGCTACCAGGTCGGTATCGCCGCGCGCTACTCCATGGGCGCGTACTTCGACGTCCTCGGCGAGGGCGGCCTGGTCAGCACCGGCACCGCCGGCGATCAATCCGGCGCGAGCGGCCCGGGCTTCTTGCTCGCCGGTCAGCTGCGCCTGCCGGTCGGCAAGAACGCCTCCGATGCGATCTTGATCGCGCTCGGGCCCGGCTACGAGCGCTACTCGAACAAGCTCACCGGCACCGCCTCGATGATCATGGGCCTCGCACGCGTTGGCTACCGGCACGTCTTCGGGCAGAACTTCGGGCTCGAGCTCGCAGGGTATGGTGGCATCGCGCATGCGACCTACGTCGACACGCCGCTGCACGGGAGCATCCCCGACCGTGATTCTGGTCTGATCGGCCTCCAGATCGACTTGCTCCTGGGATTCTGAACCTCTGATAGTGTGACGGGCCGTGCCGCGGTCCTCCGAAGCGATCGAGCTGTTGCCCGGGACCACGCGCGAGCGTGCCGCGTCCGTGCTCCTTTTCGTCACGATGTGCGGCAGCGCGCTATCGCTGGGCTCGCTGCACACCGCGTGGCTCTGTGTGTGGACGCTTCTTGCGGGCGTATGCACGGTCCTTTTGTTCTGGGGCGCAGCGCCGCTGCCGCTGCGTCCGGCTGCACGGATCTTGCTCGCAGTGGTCATCGGGCTCACGGTGTACACCGCGCTCACGTTGGTGCCATTGCCAGCTGGCGTGCTCTCCAAGATCGCACCCGAAAACGCGGATGTCTGGTCGCGCGCCCTCATGCCGCTGCACGAGGCGGGCCCGAGCGCGGCGCCAATCTCGCTCGATCCCACGGCGACGCGTGTGCAGGTCCTGCGCGGACTGTTCTACGTGCTGGTGTTCATGAGCGGTCTCCGCATCGCCGCAACGCGCGAGGGCACGCGATTCCTGGAGCGGGCTCTCGTGCTTGCGGCCGTGGTGATGGCCCTCGCGGCCGTCGCTCACCCGGCGACGGGTGCTACGCGCGTCTTTGGAACTTACGCACCACTCGAGCCGTCGATGTACGGCGTCAATCACATCGCGCCGCTGCTCAACGGCAACCACCTTGCTGCGTTCGTGAACGTCGGCTTCTTGCTCGCTGTGTCATCGCTCTTGCGACCGCGGCACCCACTGATGCCGCCAGCGCTCGCGGCTGGAGCCGCTGCGCTGCTGCTTGGGACCACGGTCTTCACCGGGTCGCGCGGAGGTGTGGGCGCAGCTGCTGTTGCGCTCGTCGCGTTGCTCGTCGTGGCGTTCGTGTCACGGCAGACGCCTCGTAACGTCCTCATCGTGTCCAGCGTGCTCCTCGCCATGGGGCTCGGCGGTGCGGTGTTTGCCTCGCTCGCCTTCAGCGGTGAGGTCGTCGAGAAGCTGGCCGACGGTGACTTCTCCAAGCTCCGCCTCGTCGAGAACGCGTTCGAGCTCGTCAAGGCAACGCCCGTCTTCGGCATCGGACGCGGCGCGTTCGAGTCCACCTTCCCATCCGTACGCGACCGCCTGGGGCTCGACTACTTCGTGTTCACGCACCCCGAAAACCTCGTGGCGCAGTGGGCCACCGAGTGGGGGGTTCCCCTGACGGTCGTGGCGCTGGCCGGCATCGGCTACGCGCTGCGGCCGAAAACCGTCCTGGGGCGCTCGCTTCCTCCAATCGGCGCCTGGGCCGCACTCGTGATGGCGGCGCTGCACAACATGGTCGACTTCAACTCGGAAGTCCCCGGCGTGATGTGCGCGTTCGTGCTCTGCGCAGCGTGCTGCGTCGCCGGCACCGCCGGTCGCGGGACCGGAGGACCTCGAACGTCGCTTCGTTCAGCGTTTCCTCTCACGATCGGAGGATTGACGATCGCGGTGGGGGTGTGGGCCCTTTTCGCCAGCGACGGCGAGCTAGGTCCAGATCAACGCGCGCTTCGGAAGCTCGCGCTGGAGCATCCCCTCGAGAGAGACGAGTTCCATGCGGCCGCCCGGAAGGCCATGTTGCGACATCCCGCAGAGCCCTTCCTTCCGTACATGGGGGAGCTGCGCGCAGCGGCGGCGCACGACGAGTCGCTCATTCCATGGGCTGCGCGCGCGCTTGAACGGAGTCGCCTCTTTGGCCGCGTTCACCTGCTTCTCGCCCGCTCGATGTTCGCGCGTCCGGGGCAGGCGCGCCTCGAGTACAAGCTTGCTTACGGGCAAGACAACTCGCTCCGCTCCTACGTGTCGCAGGAGTGCATGCCTCTGGTGAAGAGCTACGAGGACGCCATGGAGCTCGTGGCCGATGAGCCCGCAGGCATGCTGCTCCTTGGCGAGATCTCCGACAAGCTCACCAACATCCTCCCCGCGACGGCCGTGCGCCTCGACGAGGAGCTCCTGCGCCGCGATCCGAACGCCACCACGCCGATCAAACATGCCCTCACCAACGATCTTCACGATATCAGCGAGAGCGAGCCCTGGTGTGCGGGCGAGGCGCGCGCCCATTGCATCCAGGAAGCACAAGCTGCCGCCGACCACCTCGTGGCGGTGCGCCCGTCCTCGTGCGACGGCTGGGAGCTCCGGTCGCAGCTGCTCCTCGCAAAGGGCGACACCAAGCGCGCCGTCGAAGATCTGAGTGCTGCGGTCGACACGGCGGACGACAGAGCGGGTTGCGCACGGTCGTCCGTGCGCCTTGCAATGGCAACCGGTCAGACGATCTTCGTGGAGCAGGCCGTCGAGCGGCTTGCGAAGATCGCCTGCGCCACGACCGAGGAGTGCGTGTCCTCCATGGTGTTCATCGCCGAGGTGGAGCGCGCCACGCACAATGATCGGCGCGCCCTGTTCTATTACAAGCGCGCGTTGGAGATGAACCCCACCGAGGTCTCGTATCTCATGGCGGTCGCGCAGATCGCGGAGCAGAGCAACCTCCACGGCGAGGCCGCGATGGCATATGCCAGACTCGCCACTGCGCAGCCTGAGGATCCGCACTGGGCGGCCAAGAGAGACGAGCACCAGCAAGCCGTCAAAGACCTCGCTCTCGAGAACCTCACCGCGCCAAAGCCGTGACACCGACGCGGGCCACGCGTACGGATCCAGGCCAATCTCGCCACGAAGCTTCATCTCGCGACGGGCTCCGGCGCGGCACCGCAGTTGCTTCGAGCTGGGTATGCGAACCATTGGGATCGTTCAAGCTCGGATGGGGTCCATGCGGCTGCCCGGGAAGGTCGCGATGCCGCTCGCTGGGGTCAGCGCGCTGGAACGCTGTCTTCGGCGCCTGCAAAAAGCCGCGCTCCTGGACGACCTGGTCGTCGCCACCTCGGACCACGTGCGCGACGACGAGGTCGTGCGCATCGCCGCGCGAGCCGGCGTGAGCTGTTTCCGTGGCAGCGAGGAGAACGTCCTCCGTCGCTATGCTGACGCCGCGCAGGAGCACCGGGCAGACGTGGTAGTTCGCGTGACCGCCGACTGTCCGCTGATCGACCCAACGATCGTCGACACGGTGGTGGGGAGCTTGCGCGCATCGGGAGCCGACTATGCATCCAACGTCGCGCGCCGCCATCTGCCGCGTGGGCTGGACGTGGAGGTGGTCACTGCGCGCGCGCTCTACTTCGCCGATGCCCTGGCAGATGAGGCCGCGGACCGCGAGCACGTCACCCGCTTCATCGTGCGTCGCCCGGGGTCGTTCTTGCTGCGCTCCGTGGTGCTCGAGGTGCCGCGAGGCGGCCTGGAGAGCGACCGTTGGACCCTCGACACGTCGATGGACTACGAGTTCCTCTCCAGGGTTTTCGAGCTCCTCCGTGAGCGCGGAGAACGCGAGGATCGAGCCCGCTTCCGCGAGGTCCTCGCGCTCATCGATGCAAACCCTGGCCTCCGTGACCTCAATGCGCACGTCGAGCAGAAGGTCGCATAGCCATGGAGCCCAAGCCCGAGAAGCTCATCCCCTACGGACGTCAGCTCATCGAGCAAGACGATGTAGATGCGGTGGTGCGCGTGATGAACAGCGACGCGCTCACACAGGGCCCTGAGGTGAACGCATTCGAGAACGAGCTCGCAGAGACCGTGGGCGCGCGGTACGTCGTGTGCGTCTCGAGCGGGACGGCGGCGCTTCACCTCGCATGCGTGGTGGCAGGCGTTCGCCCGGGCGCGATGGGTATCACGTCGCCGATCACCTTCGTTGCGTCTGCAAATGCCATCCGGTACGCGGGCGGACATCCGCGATTCGCGGACGTGGATCCGACGACGGGCCTCGTGTCGGAGGGCGCCATCCGCGCTCTCGCGCTCTCGTCGGAGCGGCCACAGGTGATCATCCCGGTGGACTTCGCCGGTACACCTGCCGACCTCCCGCGGATCGGGCGCACCGCTGAGAGCCTGGGGGCGCTGGTCATCGAGGACGCCGCGCACGCCCTGGGCGCGCGCTATCGCGCGGCCGACGGCCATTGGGTGAAAGCTGCATCTTGCACGCATTCCGCAATGGCGATCTTGAGCTTTCATCCCGTGAAGCACATCACCAGCGGCGAGGGTGGGGCGATCACGACGAACGATCGGGGCCTCTACGAGGCGCTGGTGCGCCTTCGCAATCACGGCGTGACGAAGGATCCGTCGCGCCTTCGCAGGCACGACCCGGAGCCCTGGTATTACGAGCAGCAGTCACTGGGCTGGAACTACAGGATGAGCGATCTTCACGCCGCGCTCGGCCGCAGCCAGCTGCGCAAGCTCTCGCGCTTCGTCGAGCGCCGTCGGCAGATCGCTGCCACCTATGACCAGGCCTTCCGGAGCCTCGCCGGCTTCATCAAGCCGCTGGTCATCCCCGAGGGGCGGGAGAGCGCATACCACCTCTATCCGGTCTCGCTCGTGCGACGCCCTTGCGAGTCGCTTGGTGAGCTCTCGCAGCGGAGGCGCGAGCTCTACATGTCGCTGCTCGAGGACGGCGTGCAGACACAGGTCCACTACATTCCAGTGCCACGACAGCCGGACTTCGAACGGCTAGGCTTCTGCGACGCGGTGCCCGGTGCCGATGCCTACTACGCCGGCGTGCTCAGCCTGCCGATCTTCCCTGCGATGAGCGACGCGGATGTGAGCCGCGTGGTGGCCGCCGTCGGCCGGGCAACAGAGAGCTTCATGGTGGCAGCGTGAGTAACGAAAGACGTTTTCGGATCGGCAACCGTGAAGTCGGCTACGGAACGAAGGCATTCATCGTCGCCGAGCTGTCTGCGAACCATGGAGGCTCGCTCGACGTAGCGCTGCGCACCATAGATGCTGCACGTGCGTCCGGCGCCGATGCGATCAAGATCCAGACGTACACCCCCGACACGCTCACGCTCGCATGCTCGTCGGAGCCCTTCGTGGTGCGCACGAACAACGCGTGGGCCGGCCGGACGCTGCATGATCTCTACAAGGAGGCCATGACACCCTGGGCCTGGCACGAGCGCCTGCGCGACCACGCGAAGGCGCAAGGACTCGAGTGGTTCTCCACGCCGTTCTGCGCCGAGAGCGCGCGCTTCCTCTACGACCTCGGCGCACCGGTCTTCAAGATCGCGAGCTTCGAGCTGCAGCACCTCTCCCTCATCGAGACCGTCGCGCGCTTCCACAGGCCGATGATCCTTTCCACCGGGATGGCGGACGAGGCGGACGTGGAGGCCGCGCTCATGGCCTGCCACGAGGCTGGCAACAAGGACGTCGCGCTGTTGTGCTGCGTGTCCGCCTATCCCGCCAGTCCGTCGACCATGAACCTGGAGCGGCTCACGTTCATGGATCGCATGGGGGTGGTCACTGGGCTGTCCGACCATTCCTGTGGGAACACCGCGGCGGTGGTGGCAGTGGCTCGTGGAGCGAAGATCATCGAAAAGCACTTCATCCTGGATCGCACCCTCGGCGGACCGGACTCGTTCTTCTCGCAAGAGCCGGCGGAGTTCGCGGCGATGGTTCGTGACGTGCGCACCGCGGAAGCGGCGCTCGGTTTCGCGCGCTTTGGACCATCGTCGGAGGAGATGCCGAGCGCGCGCCTCCGCAGAAGCTTGTATTTTGCATGCGACGTGAAGAAGGGCGACGTGCTCACGCACGAGAACGTTCGGTGTGTGCGCCCCACGGGCGGCCTACCACCCGCCCACCTCCCGAGGGTGTTGGGCAACCGAGCTGCCTGTGACGCAGCTTTCGGCGAGCCAGTCAGCCACGAGCACGTCGAGGCGCGCCGCGGGCCGATGCACGTCGTTCTGCGTCCCTTCGCCGCGGACGACAGCGATTTTCTCCGCGACCTGCGCAACGAGGACACGGTGCGCGCCATGAGCTTCCACTCCGATCTCATCACCGAGGAGGAGCACCACGCCTACCTCGCGCGCGTGCAGAACGGGAAGGACCGCGTGATCCTGATCGCGGAAGACGCCTCTGGACGGGTGGGGCAGGTGACGCTCACACAGACCGGTGAGCCGTACGAGGTCGAGGTGGGCATCATCGTCTCGCATGGGGCGCGGGGGCGCGGACTTGGCCGAGAGATGCTTGCCGGCGCGGAGCCGTGGGCCAAGGCCATGGGCGCGAGACTCATGCGCGCGCGCATCATGATCAGGAACTTCCCGAGCGTGCGTCTCTTCGAGAAAGCCGGCTACTGGGACTTCGTGGGCGTCGGCAGCGTCGTCACGTGCAAGCGTCGCATCGTCAGCTACCTGGAGCGCCCCAACTCGAGCCAGGTGGTTGCCACGCGCGAGGCCCCGCCGCCGTCCACCAGGCGTCGCTGGGACGAGATGCGCGCGCAACTCTCCGCCGAGGCGACGCCGCCCAAGAGCGACCGGATCGCACGCACGAGATCGGGCACGCTGCCAGTGCCGGAGATGACGGACATGAGCCCGCCGCGCTCGAGGAAGGCGCCCACGGGGACCTGATTGTCGGCGACGGGGATCGCCAGCGTGGGCCGCCCGATGCACGCAATCTCCAGGCAGGTGCTGCCCGCAGCGGTGATCACGGCGTCCGCGCGGAGGATGCGGTCCGCCATGTCAGTCGCTCCTACGGTGAGCGTTGCGCCCGCTAGCGTCGCTACGGCCTCCCTTGCGGCGTCTACCTTGGGGTCCGCCGCGCCAGTGACGACGTCGACCGTGAGGTCCATCCCCGTCTGCACCAGCGCCGTGACGACGCGCGGCACGAGCCCGAGAGGGTCCGCCCCACCCAGCGTGACGAGAACGCGCAGCGGTCCCGTGCGCGCGTGGCCAGGTCGACCACGTGCTTCCGCAAACTCCGGGCGGAGGAGCGCGAATTCGGGGCCGGCCAGGAGCACTGTGTCCGGGCGCAGCGAGTACGTCAGGTCTGCTCCGAAGAGGTTTGGATTCACGACGATGTTGGCCTCACTGCTGGGCGGGAGACTGGAGTCATCGACGTACAGGACGTGCTTGCCCGCATCCACGAGTGCGCGCACGTCGTGGCTGGAGATGTCGTAGCTGTCGATGGCGACACGGTGTGCACCGACCTCTCGTGCGACCTGAAGGAGCGCTGACGCGTTCAGCGGTGTGACGGGCCCGAGCTCGGAGCCCAGGCCTTCGGCGAAGGCGTGAACGCGTGCTTGAGTGCTTGGAGTACACAGGACCGTGCGCGCGCCCAGAGAGCGCATCGCGATCCCAAGCGCCGACAGACGAGCGACGTGCCCAAGGCCTATGTCTGCGGACGCGGACGCCGCGAGGAGCACGACCTGTTGCACGTTCTAGTGCGGCGAGTCGCCAGGGCGTGGCTGCGGACGCTCGTCCTGAACGATCGCCGACGGGTCGGTCGCGCCGTAGCCCTCGCGGCGATAGTAGTAATATGAGTACGCGTAGGCGTACGCCGAGTTGTCGAAGTCCACGGCGTTCAGCACGACCCCGACGATCGGCGCGTCAACGTCGCGGAGTGCGCGAAGGCCTTGCTCGGCGATGTCGCTGGACGTCTTGAACGCACGAACGACCATGATGACGCCGTCCACGAGCTTGGCAGCGATCGTCGCGTCCGTGACGGCCATGAGCGGTGGGCTGTCGATGATGACGCGATCGAAGCGCTCGCCGAGGCCATCCAGGAACTTCCGGAAGCGCTCGGAGTGAACAATCTCCGCGGGGTTCGGCGGAATTGGGCCTGACGGTACGCAGGACAGGTTCGGGACCTCAGTCGGCTGGACGACCTCGTCGATGGTGGCGTCGCCAAGGAGGACGTTCGTGAGACCGGCATCGCCCACGCGGTCGAAGACGCGATGGAGTCGCGGACGGCGAAGGTCGCAGTCCAGAATGCAGACGCGCTGCCCGCTCTGCGCCAGCGAGATGGCCAAGGTGCAAGCCACGGTGGTCTTGCCCTCCGATGGGGCTGCACTGGTGACCAGGAGGCGCCGGTGCGGGTTGTCCGGATTCATGAACATCACGTTGGTCCGGATCGTTCGCGCTGCCTCCGCGATGGTGGACATCGGGCGGTGGTGAGCGACGAGCTCGGGCGGGCCCATGGCTTCGGTCGTCACGGGGCGGCGTGGGCCCTTGGACTTCTTGCGCTTGCCGTTGGCGCCAGGAGCGCCCTCGACCTCGACGTCGGGCAAGAGGCCGAGGAAGGCCACGCCGAGGCGCTGATCGATGTCTTCCGGGGTCTTGAGGCTGCGATCCGCCTGATCGCGAAGGAACATCAGGGCAATACCAACGAACAGACCCACGAGCGTGCCGATGCCCGTGATCATCGGGACCTTTGGGCGAATGGGCGACTTCGGTTCCGGTGCCCCGTCGACCAGGCGGATGTTGTTCGTGTTCATCATGCGGCGAAGGTCTGCTTCCTTCGTCTGCTCGAGGAGCACCCCGTAGAGGCGTTCGTTCTGCGCGCGCAGCCGGTCCAGGCGGTGGTATTCGAGCTCCTTCAAGTTCAGCTCGACGGCTTTCTTGCGAGAGGCCTCGTACAGGTTCAGCTCGCCGGCCTCTTGGCGCTGCATGATGGCGAGATCACGGCCAACGGCGCCCTGGATGTTCTTGATCTCTTCGTAGAGCATCTGGTGCGCTTGGGAGACCTTCTCGTCGGTCTTCTTCACGCTCGGATGGTTGTCACCCTTGCCCTCGGCGATGAGCTCGCGACGCTCGCGGACCGCGGCTTGGTAGTTCGTTCGGAGGCCGCCGAGGAATGTATTGCTGAGCAGCTCCGATGAGGGAACCTCGTCGACGTTGTCCGGGCTGATCTTGGAGAGCTCCGAGTGGCGCGCCGCCAGCTCCTGCTTTCGCATCCGGGTGTGCGTGAGCGCGTTGTCGTACTCGTGCATCTCCTCGCGGACCTGCTTGGAGACCTCCTCGAGCGAGCTCGACGGAAGCTCGTTCCTCTTCTTGAACTCGTGGAGCTGGTTCTCGGTGGACTCGAGCTCCCCATGGAAGTGATCCAGCTGCGTCGAGAGCCACACCAGCGTGTCGCTGGTGGCGCTGACCGTCTTCTCGAGGTTCTGGGCAATGTAGGCCCTCGACATCGCGTCCGCGAGGCGGCGGGCCTGCCCCGGCGATGTGTGCTCGATGCGGATGTTGACGAGGCGACTGCCCTTCACGGGCTCGATGCTTGTGTGACCGCGCAGGGTGTTGATCGTATCGTCCAGCGGGATGGGTGCCGACGGCTTGAAGCCCCAGAAATCAGCGTCCGTCTGTAGCCCGAGATCGCGCACGACTACACCGAGCACGCGGTTCGACACCATCACGCGGTACTGGGTCTCGTAGTACGACTGCGTGTCCCACACTGCGCTCCAGCCGACCATGGGGTCCTGCTTGTTGCCGAGGGGACGGATGACATCGGGATCGAACTCGAGCAGCGCGGCGGCCTCGTACACTTTTGGCTGGCTCTTGCCGTAGAAGAGGGCCATCGCAGTTGACAGGACGATGCTCACAACCAGGAATGGCCAGTGCTTGCGGACGACCCGCCTCACCATCTTGACGATGTCGGTTGCGTTCGCTTGCTTCGGAGGTGTCGGCTCGGCCATTTGATTTCGTTGGGCGGAAGTACTGGCGGAGGGTCAGTTGCGCGACGAGCGCCGTTCATTCCGCGAGGGCCCCTCAAACCCGCGATTTCGAGGCTGTCTCTAGCGCACCCAGGCTGGCGCGCAAGCGTTCAGCAGCTCACTTCCTGGCCAGAGCCCTGTACAGACGCTCGTATCGAGGGATTCCGACCGTTTCCAGGCCGAAGTGCTCCCGGGCTGCCGCCAGGGTCGCGACCGTCCGTTCCGCGATGGGCTGCCGGGCCAACCTGGTTACACGCTCGGTGGCGGCTGTCACCTGCGCGTCGGAAAACGAGTCCAGGACCACGCACGCTTCAGGGTTCGCCGCGAGAGCCGCCTGGTCTCCAATATCGCCGTTCACGACGATGGGAAGCCCGGCGGCCAGATATTCGCCGACCTTCGTGGGGCTCGAGCCCTTCTTCGAGAACGAGCTCTGGATGAAAGAGAGCGCGAGATCACCTCCGGCGAGCATGGTGGGCATGTCGGACGGCGCCACGCGCATGGTCCTGTACTGGGAGGGGGGGAGTCCGGCGGCGATGGCGAGCTCCCGAAGGTTCGTGGAGTCTCCCGGTGTGAGCACGCAGAAAGTGGTCCGCGGGTCCCGCGCCACGAGCCGGCCGACGAAGCGTGCCATCTCCGGCTCTCGATAGACGGGGCCGAGGGAGCCGGCGTACATCACGCAGGTCTCGTCCGTGAGGCCTAGCGTGGCCCTCGCGAGGGCCCGATGCTCGGGCGTGAAAACGAACCTCGGGATGTCCGCACAGCATGGGATCGCCTCGACCAGCATTTCCTCCCGGAGCCAGCCGTTCTGCTGGAGCCAATCGCGGAGCGCACTTGTCAGGACGACGAGGCCGTGTGCCTTTGCGAAGAGGCGCTCCTCGTAGGCCTTGACCAGGTAGTACTCGGGTCGGTCCCTACTCCAGTAGCCGCAGTCCACGTATTCGTCCGCGAGCATGCCGCGGCAATCGAAGAGTAGCTTCGAGCTGGGCGAGACCGTCGTGATGAGATCGCAGATGGCACTGGGAAAATAGCTTCGCCCGTGGATCACGTGCGGACGTCGCAGAAGGGCGGTCACAAGCGCGTAGAAGGTGCCGCGCCCGGCTTCGAGCACCTTGGCGCGGAGCCGGGGGTCGCGCTTTCGCGTGAGGGGGTGGTAGCGGATGCCCTCCTTGGCGAGGTCCGCCCGGAGCGCAGCGAGCGCGTCCTCCGGCGCCGAGTCCAGCTCGAACGCGAACAGATCGTACTCCACGCCACGCCGAGCCAGTCCGCGCACGTAGGGAAGCACCTGCGATTGGCCGAGATTTTCGAGCATCCCGTTCTGCGAAATGTAGAGCGCGCGCATGGAAGTCCGTCGAGCAGTCATGGTAAGCGTGGCCCCCCACGGGTGCCCATGAAAGTTGTCCTTCTAGCCGGTGGAATGGGTACGCGCCTCGCTGAGTACACGGAGGCGCGCCCAAAGCCGATGGTCGAGATCGGAGGTCGTCCGATCCTCTGGTACCTGATGAAGCACTACGCGCACTATGGCTTCGCGGAGTTCGTCGTGGCGCTGGGCTACAAGGGCGATTTCATCAAGCGCTACTTTCTCGACTACCATGGGCTATCGGGGAGCATGTCCGTGTCACTGAAGGACGGTCGCGTGACGCCGCTGGGCGCTCAGGTGGTCGAGGACTGGCACGTCAACCTGGTCGACACGGGGCAAGAGACCATGACCGGCGGTCGTGTGCTGCGCGCGCGTCCGTTCGTCCACGACTCCACGTTCATGGTCACGTACGGCGACGGCCTCTCGGATGTGGACCTGGGAAAGCTCCTCGCGTTCCACAAAGCGCACGGGAAGATCGCCACGGTGACCGCGGTGCGTCCGCCGGCGCGGTTCGGCGGGCTCGTCTTCGAAGGAGACCGCGTGGCCGAGTTCACCGAGAAGCCGCAGATCGGCGAAGGCTGGATCAACGGCGGGTTCATCTGCTTCGAGCCACGGATCTTTTCGTACCTGAAGGACGACGCCACGGTCCTGGAGAAGGACGCGCTCGAGGCCCTTGCTCGCGATGGCGAGCTCATGGCCTACCGCCACGAGGGCTTCTGGCAGTGCATGGACACCGTGCGCGATCTCAAGGTTCTCGAGGGCCTCTGGAGCTCGAAGAATCCGCCGTGGAAGCTCTGGGCCTGAGGCCGCGCTCGCGATCAAAGGCCTCCACGCCGGCCTCTCCGAATGTTCTCTGGCCCTGGGCACCCAACCGGTGGCCTCAAAACGATCGGTCTGGTCCCCGACCGAGCTTGAGTCCGGGTGACGAAGAGGGGTAGAAGGGCGCGGACCATGGTGTTCTCGTGAGCAGCTTTTTCACCGACAGGCCTGTCTTCGTGACTGGAGGCACGGGGCTCGTGGGGAGCTGGCTCTGCAAGCGCCTGGTGGACGCCGGCGCCGAGGTCGTGTGCCTCGTGCGCGACTGGGTCCCGCAGAGTGAGCTCACGCGCTCGGGCACGATGGGCTCGGTGAGGGTCGTGCGCGGTGACGTGTGCGATCAGGCGCTGATGGAGCGCGCGCTCGGCGAGTACGAGATCGACACGGTCATCCATCTGGCCGCGCAGACGATCGTCGGCATCGCCAACCGGAACCCCGTCTCCACGTTCGAGTCGAACATCCAGGGCACGTGGTCGCTCCTCGAGGCCTGCCGCCGCAGCCCCAAGGTGAAGTCGATCGTGGTGGCGAGCAGCGACAAGGCCTACGGCGACTGCGACAAGCTCCCCTACGATGAGACCACGCCGCTCGAAGGCCGCCACCCCTACGACGTATCGAAATCCTGCTCCGATCTCATCGCGCAGGCCTACGCGAAATCGTACGGGCTGCCGGTCGTCATCACGCGGTGCGGGAATTTCTACGGCGGCGGCGATCTCAACTGGAACCGCATCGTCCCCGGCACCATTCGCTCCATCTTGCGTGGAGAGCGCCCCATCATCCGCTCCGACGGCAAGTTCGTGCGCGACTACTTCTACGTGGAGGAGGGCGCGCGCGCGTACATGATGCTCGCCGAGAAGCTCGCGAAGGACGCCACGCTCATCGGCGAGGCCTTCAACTTCTCCAACGAGCTGCAGGTGACGGTGCTCGACCTCGTGGCCAAGATCCAGAAGGCGATGGGAAGCAACCTCGAGCCCGATGTGAAGAACGAGGCCTCGAACGAGATCATCCACCAGTACCTGTCCGCCAAGAAGGCGCGCGCGCGGCTTTCGTGGGCCCCGGAGCTTTCGCTGGAAGACGGGCTGGCGCGAACGGTCGCCTGGTACAGGGGGTTCATCGGCAAGGGGCTCGGAACGTGAGCGCGATCACCTCCTGCCGCTCGTGTGGCGACACGAGGCTCTCGATGGTGCTCTCGCTGGGCGAGACGCCGCTCGCGAACTCGCTGCCGCTCATCCAGGCGGAGGGGGCCGCGACGAAAGACGAGCCCGAGCTGCGCTACCCGCTTTCGCTCGTCTTCTGCGAGGGGTGCACGCTGCTGCAAATCACGGAGACGGTGCCACCTGAGATCCTGTTCCGCGACTACCGGTACTTCTCGTCGTTCTCGGACACCATGCTGCGCCACGCGAAGGACATCGCGGATCGGATGGCCACGGAGCTCTCGCTCGGGAAGAACAGCCTTGCCGCGGAGATCGCGAGCAACGACGGCTACCTGCTCAAGAACTACGTCGCGCGTGGCATCCCCGTGCTCGGCATCGAGCCGGCGCTGAACATCGCGAAGGTGGCGGAAGAGAACGGCGTGCGGACCGTGGCCGACTTCTTCGGGCGCGAGCTTGCAGCGCAGCTTGCGGCCAAGGGCAAGCGCGCCCACGTGCTCCACGCGAACAATGTGATGGCGCACGTGCCTGACATCAACGGCGTGGTGGCTGGCGTGACCGCGTTCCTGGCGCCTGACGGCGTGTTCGTGACGGAGAGCCCGTACGCGAAGCAGATGCTCGACCACACCGAGTTCGACACGATCTACCACGAGCACCTCTTCTACTATTCGCTGACGGCGCAATCGGCACTGTTCGAGCGGCACGGTCTCTACGTTGCGAACGTGGAGGAGTTGCCGATCCACGGCGGTAGCATCCGCACGTTCGTCAGGCACAAAGGGAGTGGCTCGCAGGGCGCACGCGTGAAGGAGCTGCTCGCCCGCGAGGAGGCCTGGGGCGTGCGCACGCTCGCTGCGTACATGCCGTTCCGCGATCGCGTGGCCGCGCTGAAGAATAGCCTCACGGAGCTCATCGCGAACCTCAAGGCTGACGGCAAGACGATCGCCGCGTACGGCGCCGCGGCAAAGGGCTCCACGCTGCTCAATACGTTCGGCATCGGGCGCGAGTCACTGGACTTCGTGGTCGACCGCAGCGTGCACAAGCAGGGTCGCACGATGCCAGGCGTCAAGATCCCCATCTTGCCGGCGGAGGCCTTGCTCGAGAGGAAGCCGGACTACACGCTGCTTCTCACGTGGAACTTCGCGGACGAGATCCTCGCTCAGCAGACGGCCTACCGTGACGCGGGCGGCAAGTTCATCGTGCCCATCCCGGAGGTCACCATCCGATGAGCAACACAACGAACC
>JANXLV010000254.1 GCA_025355005.1 Myxococcales bacterium
AGCCGATGCCCGCGGTCACGGAGCTTCCGCAAGTGGTGGAGATCGGGACCGCAGCGGATCATGCGTGCGCACGCACCGCGGCCGGTGACGTCTACTGCTGGGGCTCCAACGAGCGTGGTGGCGCACCCGACGGCGCGCCCGGCCTGCGAGAAGCCCCCGTCAAGGTCGCACCTCCCGCGCGCTAGTCTGTCGAGAGCGAAGCGCGCGCGCGACTGCGCCGTCGCCATACCAAAAGCAGCGCGACGGCGCCGAGCGCGACGCGCGAGACCGGGTTCTTCCTTCCATGTCCGCGTCGTGCTGCAGAGCAATCACCGCCGCCACCACCACCGCCGCTGCATCCTTCGCCTCCGCCACCACCGCCGCCGCTGCATCCGTCGCCGCCACCGCCACTGTCGCCGCCGCATCCGTCGCCGCTGCTCGAATCGGAGCTCGAGTCGCAACTATCGCTGCTGCTGGAGTCGCTGCCGCTGCTGCTCGAGTCGCAGCTGTCGCCGGACGTGTCGACGGCCACTCCGACATCCGCGGAGGGGTCGACCGAGTCGCTGCTGCCGAAGTCACCGCCGCCGCCGCTGCTGCCAACGGTAGCGCCGCCGAATCCGCCCACGCTGCCTGGGCTCTCGCCGGCCGTGCGGCACGCGAGATCGTACTCGAGCGACGCAACCACCGTGCTCTGCTCCAGGCCGCCGAGGACCACGTTGGCCGCGCTATCGCCTGTGGTCACGGCGCGCGTCACCGCGAGCGTTGCGGGCGTCGCGTTCGAGAGCGCGAGCGCGAAGTCGTCGCCTCCGCAGCGCAGCGTGTGCGCGTCGCTCTCGCCAGGAAGCACGCCTTCGTCACACGACGCGCCGCCGAACCATGCAAGGGCGCCGGCAGCGCATGTGTGCGACATGCGCGCGTTGCTGGTGACGAGCAGCTGCGACGCAAGGCTGCATGTGTCTGGTCCAAAGTACGAGCCAGCGACAGAGGGAATGGTGAGCGACTCGTCGGTGCGCGCGACGAACAGCCCACGATGGCTCGCGGACTCGATCAGGAAGCGGCCCTCGCCTGCGCCCACGAGCGCGTTCCACCGGACGGTTGGATAGTTCGAGCCGCGCGCTCCCCACGTGATCTCGGGCGGTGCGACTGCGCCGAGCAGCACTGGTGCTCCGCCGAACGCCGCCGGGCCAGGGCCGATCGCATACACGGTGCTGAACGAAGGATGCACACCAGCGCCGACGCTGGTGGACGGCGAACCATTCGCCGCGCTCGGCCAGCTCACGCGGACCGTCGGCGTGCGCACCGGACCTTGCGTCGGACCGAAGCGGAGCGCGAGCAGCGCAGCGCCGGCGAGGAACGCGGAGTGCGCAGCCGTGGTGGTCTCACCGTCCAGCTCCAGGTCCGCGCCATAGGTCGCGAGGTCGGCGTCGCCGAAGAGAATGCGGGCGTCAGACGGGGAGAGCCGTGCGCCGTGAGCTGCCGTCGTCGAGACCTCCGCGCCCGCGAGCGCGTTGCACGGCGCTGGCGCCACGGGAGGGACGATCCGAGTCGCATACGCGACGTCGAGGGCGGCGAGCCATGCGTCGCTGCCCAGGTCCGCGCGCGCGCCCGGCGGTAGGGGGATGAGCCAGACGAAGCCGCCCGAGCTCGCGTCGAGCCGGGTCCAGCTCGTCGTGTGGTCGGCGCCGAAGGTCGTCGCGACCTCCTCACCGGTGACCTGCACGCGGGTGTCCTTCAAGGGGGAGAGCAGGCCGCGCGCCTCTGCCCGGTCCGCCCCAACTGTGAACGAAGCGACGGCGAGCAACGCGGCGCACGCCCGGGCCGATGATCTGGTGAAGCGGTTCACGCCACCCAAAGAGCAACACCCATGCCTCCATCGCATCGCGCAGAATGCCGTAAAAATGGCTGCAACGTGAGTTCACGCGGAGCCAGCTTCACGTGAACGTTCCAGCGTGAACCGGTGTCCACGCATCCAAGATCGCTACGGTCTGGGTGGGTTGCGCTCGTAGAGGAGGTTGGGGACCGCTGTCATCAGAAGCTCGTGCGTCCCGGGTGCCTCGAGCTCGCGCACGAAGTGGTAGTCGCTCTCGATGAGCGGCGCGAGTGTCTTCTCGACCGGGTGCCCCGTGAGCAGCAAATATCGCGGTTTCTGCGCGCGCAGCGCCGCGATGTACGTGTCGCGGTCGACGCCAGGAACCCTGGAGGCCTGCGCGTCCAGCACGGCGAGCAGCGACACCTGAGGAGTGTTGTGACGCGCCAGGTGCGCCATGAATGGGCTCGCCGGGGACACGACATCGCCGTCGAGCTTCGCTACCTCGTCGACGAGGTGCTGCGCGCGCTCTTGCGTGCGGACTGCAGGCCTGAAGTGGTCTTCCTCGGCGAACCTACCGAGAAGGAAGATGGCGAACGCACCCGCGAACAGCCGTGTGCTGCGCGCGCCCGCACCGAAGAACGCGGAGGACACGTCTGCCACCACGAGCACGGTCGGCACCGCGACGATGGCCATGAGCGAGATGAAGTTGTTCACCTCGCCCCAGATCTTCGCGAAGCCGATCAGGGCGCCCGGGATCGCGAGCGCCGTGGCCTGCACCCAGAAGCGAGTCGTGGGAGAGAGGCGCTTCCACGTGAGCGCGCCGATGCCCACTGACAGGAAGAGATGCGGCGCGCTGATCGCCAGGACCTGACAGCCAAGGAGCAGGCGCTCCGGCAAGAAATCGTGGTGGCGCATGCCAAACATCCACATCGCGAAGCCGCCGTGCGTGAGCGCCTGCAGGCCCAGGAATGCGCCAAGGACCAGGCCGACGAAGGTCACCGCATAGATCGCGCCCGTGCGTGCGTGTACGCGAAGCAAGAGGAGCGCGACGCCGACGCCCAGGAACAAATGTGTCTGCTTCGTGTAGACCGCAAGCGTCATGAGCGTGGCCGCGGCGACTGCCCGCCATGCCCTGTGTTTCGCGTCCTCACGCACCGCGCCCGCGGCGGCCACGAGGCCAAGCGCCATGAAGGCTGCGCCAAGGGAGTCCACGCGCGCGGAGTCCAGCCCGCCACGCACCGTCGGGAGGCCGGACGTAGCGAGTCCAACCACTGCAAGCCAGAGCACCGCGGGGGGGACGGTCCCGGACTCGCGCGCGCGAAGGGTGCGCTGTACGTGATGCCCGGCGAGCACCGAAGCCCCGAAGAACGCGCCAGCAGAGATGGAGCGGCCCACTGCGAAGGTGACTCCACCGGTGACCTTCGAGGCGAGCGCGACCACCGCGTAGTAGACCGGAGGGTACGCATAGGGGACGAAGGTCGCGGGGTCGGTCGGGTAGATCGTCTGGCCGTGCGCGAGGCGGTTTGCTTCCACCATGCCTCCGCCTTCGATCCAGTCGATGGCGAGCGGGAAGCGGACGCGCGCGAAGAAGTAGTACGCGAACATCGCGACATGGAACGCGGCGATCGCGCCGAGCGAGAGCCAGGCGACGGACGCGATCGTCCGCGTGCGCAGCGCGGAGCGCCACTCCCGTGCGCTCGAGCCCAGCTCTGATTCCTGCGACGACTCAGACATTGCCCCTCGCACGGCTGTGCTTACCACCGCGTTCCGGCGGACGCATGGGGTCGCGTTGGTTCTTAACGAAAGGAAATCCCGCATCGAGCCGCGGCACCGCGAGAGGTGACCGTGGACACCGCGCGAAGTGACCGTGGTCAGGCCCGTGCCTCACCAAAGGCTTGAAAATTGCTGTTTTGCGCAGGCATGGCGCTCGCTCTCGGCGGTGCGGAGGTTTCAAAATGAAGAAGGGAATCGTATGCGCGTTCTTGTTGGTGCTTGCCGCGGCCTGTGGCTCCGATCCGAAGGAGGACGCGCAGACGTCGTCCGTCGGGGCGCCTTCCTCGTCGGCGTCGGCTGGAGGGAGCGGCGGCGGGATCGGCGCCGATCAGGTGGAGATCGTGAGCGGTGTGCCGGACCGCGGGCGGGATCCGGCGGTCATCGCGATCGACGTGGCGGGGGAGGGGCTCTGCTCCGGCACCCTCATCGCAAGTCAGATCGTCCTCACGGCGCGCCACTGCGTGTCGCGGACCACGGAAGAGATCAGCTGTCCGCCGACGGGGCCGCAGATCACGCAGAACCGCGTGCCGAGCACGCTCGGCATCCTGGTCGGTGACGACATCACGACGGCGAAGCTCGTGGCGAAGGGGCGCACGCTGGTCGTGCCCGCGGGTGATGCGCTGTGTGACGCGGACATCGCGCTGATCGTACTCGATCGTCCGGTGGTCGGCGTGGCGCCGCTCGGCTTCCGCAGGTCGGCGGTGAAGGCGGGCGAGCACGTGCGTGCAGTGGGCTATGGAATGACTGGACCGAACAGCGGAGCGGGCGTGAAGCTGCTCCGTGAGCACGTGCTCGTACAGAACGTCTCGGCGACGGAGCTCATGGTGGGTGAGGCGACGTGTCAGGGAGACTCCGGCGGGCCCGCGCTCGACGAGTCGACGTCCGAGGTGATCGGCGTCGTGTCCCGCGGCGGCCCATCGTGCGTGGGAAAGAACGTCCACAACATCTACACGCGCGTGGATGCGTTCGCGTCGCTGGTGGAGGACGCGTTCCATCACGTGTCGCAGCCAGACCCTGCGCCCGTGGACGCCGGGACTGGCTCTGCGAAGAGCGGTGGCAAGTCGAAGCCCACCTCGGACGTGGGCAATACCTGCGCGAAGGCGGCCGACTGCGCGACGGGCCTCTGCGTGCAGCCGGCCGCATCTGGCGCGACGAGCGGGCACCCGCCGTCCTACTGCTCGCGCCACTGCGGAACGGGCGACCGCTGCCCGGACGGCTTCCACTGCGAGAAGGCCACGGATCAAAGCCACGTCTGCGTTCGCCACGATTGAAATCGGGCGCGGTCACCCGTAAGAGTATCTCGTGGATTTTTCCCTCTCCGAAGAACACGAGCTGCTCCGAAAGACCGTGCGCGATTTCGCCAACGCGGAGGTCAAACCTCACGCGCGCAAGTGGGACGAGGAAGAGCGCTTCCCGAAGGAGATCGTCCCGCGTCTGGCGGAGCTCGGTCTCCTCGGGATCCGCATCCCGGAGGAGTACGGGGGGTCGGGCATGGACACGACCAGCTATGCCATCTGCGTCGAGGAGATCGCACGCGTGGACGGCTCGCTCGCGCTGACCGTCGCGTCACACAATGGCCTGGGCACGGGGCACATCCTGTCGTTCGGGTCGGAGGCGATGAAGAAGAAGTATTTGCCGAAGGCGGCGAAGGGCGAGTGGCTCGCGGCGTGGGCGCTCACGGAGCCAGGCAGCGGCAGCGACTCCGCGGGCCTTCTCACCACGGCCAGGCCGGAGCGCGGCGGCTACGTCATCAACGGCACGAAGATGTTCATCACGCAGGGCAGCGTCGGCGGCTTCTGCGTGGTGCTCGCGCGCACCAATCCGGAGGTCTCGAAGCAGAAGGGGATCACGGCGTTCGTCGTGGAGCACGGCACGCCGGGGTTCGCGGCCTCGAAGCACCTCGAGAAGCTTGGATGTCGCTCGAGCGACACGTGCGAGCTCACGTTCGAGAACGTTTGGGTTCCGGATGAGAATCGCGTGGGTGAGCTGGACCACGGCTTCACGGACACCATGAAGATCCTGGACCGCGGCCGCATCTCGATCGCGGCCATGGCGCTGGGTCTTGGCTACGGCGCCCTTTCGGCGGCGGTCAGCTATTCGAAGGACCGCAAGCAGTTCGGAAAGTCGATATCGGAGTTCCAGGCCGTGCAGTGGATGCTGGCGGACACCAAGACGGAGCTCGACGCGGCAAGTCTGCTCACCTATCGCGCCGCGTGGCTCTGCGATCAGGGTAAGCAGTACAGCCGGGAGGCGTCGATGGCGAAGCTCTTCGCGAGCGAGGCCTCTTCACGCGCCTGCAATCGCTCGGTGCAGATCCACGGCGGCTACGGCTACACACGCGAGTTCCCGGTGGAGCGCCACCTCCGCGACGCAAAGATCTGCGAGATCGGCGAAGGCACGAGCGAAGTGCAGCGCATGGTGATCGCGAAGCATGTCCTGATGGGCTAGCCGGCACGACCGAGTGACCGCGTGGCGATCACGGCCAGTCGGCTGGGCAATCCTCGCTGAACGATGCATCGCAGCCGGTGGGGATCGGATAGGAGAGCGCGTCCGCCACGTTTGCCGGGCTCGCGCGGAACCCGTACGCGATGGAGACGCTGTCGCACACAGCCATGGGTTTGTTGTCCGAGCCTGGCGAACGCGCGATGTCAGCGCCCGTACAGAACGCATTCTTGATCGCCGCGTGAACACCGATGTCGCCTTCGTTGCAGAAGCGCTCCGCGTCGCTCGCTGCGCCGCTGGCCATCAGGTCGGGGACCGGACCAAGCGCCGTCAGTGCGCCCCTCGTGGAGAGCCTGCCGGTGATGTGCCCATCCTCGAGCCGAAACGACGCGCCATCCTTCACGATTCGAGCCACGATGACCGCGGAGTCTATGTCCACCCACGAGACCGAAGCCGTCGCGGGCCCGAGCTCCGTCTGCGGATCTCCATCGCTCGGCACAACGAGCGGGATCCACATCGCGTCGAAGAACGCGACCAGCACGCCGCCCGTCACGTACGCGGACTTGGAGACGTGCGCACCCGTGACAGACACACTGCCCATCGTCGCGTTCGCCGATCGCGGGTCCACGCCCCACACGACGCCAGCCTCTGCACCACCATCGGACTGCAGGCCGCCGGAGAAGAAGCCGTTCACGTAGACGACGGAGTCGCTTTCCGCGCCGGAGTAATCCTTGATCTGGAGGAGTAGCGTCGTCTTGCCCTGCTGGATGAGCGGATTCGGCTCGAAGAGCTGGGATAGACCGGTGGAGCCGAGCTTCTTCACCATCGTGTAGAAGCCGTCGTCGCGACCGCCCGGCTCGTCGACGTGTGGAAATGCAGATGCATGCACTCTGCAGCTTTCCGGAGCCGTTCCGCCGTCCGCGAGGGAAGCGCCGGTGCTTGCGCAGTCCAGGTCAAATCCCGCAGGTCCACCGCCGTCCGGCATGACGCCGATGTTGAGCTCGTCGACGGCGAGCAAGAGGTCGTCGCCACCAAGCGCCGCGGTGGCGTCAGGTGGTCCTGGCCAGGTCGAGCCGGGCGTGCACGCACCGGTGGGCGCCGCGGCCTCGGCGCTCGAGGCGTCCACGGAAGCGTCGGTGGATGCACTGCCCGTGGGGAGCTCGTGGATGTCTGCGATGACCTGGCACGCGGTCAATGCGGCGATCGCGATCGGGACGGCGATGAAAGCGGCGCGCGCTCGGCCCACCGTCAAAACGTGCCCTCCGCGACGAGCGAGGCGCCCTGCGTCGACAGCCGAGGTGCGACGACCACGGGGCTGGTCGCGAAGAGATACGCGGACACGCCCGCAAGGAGAACGCCTGCCCCGATGCCGACGTTCGACACGTTCGCGAAGAGCAGCGCACTGGTGCTCTCGTCGTGCGCGTGCTCCGAGCAGTTCACCTTGTCGGGACAGTCGCGCGTCGCATGATCCTTCGCGCTCAATGCGAGCCCACCGAACACCGCGCCTGTCGCGAGCGCGGC
Source organism: Myxococcales bacterium (assembly GCA_025355005.1). GTDB lineage: Bacteria > Myxococcota_A > Polyangia > Polyangiales > Polyangiaceae > JANXLV01. The sequence goes on from JANXLV010000254.1 coordinate 7,526, forward strand.
AACGCCGATCCCAGCGGTGGTCCATGCAGCCGTCCTGCTCCCGCTTGCCTCCGTAGGCGCGGGAGATGGTGCGACCGGCGCAGGCTGCGGAAGAACCTCGAGCGCCTCGATGGTAACCTCACGCTTCTCGCCGTCGACACCCACTTCGACGTCGGCGGCGAACGGCTTCTTTCCCGGAGCGCTCGCGGTCACGTGATGCTTGCCCGGATCCACCGGGATGTTCGTGAGCGCGGAGTCTGGCCGCACCAGCCCGTCGAGCTCGATGGAGAGTCCGGGAAAGTGCGCAGCTGGAGCCACGGTGATCGTCAAGTACGACAATCGCGCGAGCAACGTGGCCGCGTGCTGCCGTGCGAGCTCGACGCGATCACGCCGGCCGGCGCGCTCCGATCGCATCGCCACTTCTCGAAACTCCGCCCACGCGGTCGCTGTCTTTCCGGTCGCTTCGTGGCAGAGCGCGAGATTCAGCAGCGTGCCGGTGCCAGGGTCAAGGCGCATGCTTGCCTCCAGCTTTGGGCATGCCTCGTTGAAGCGTTGCGCGTCCATGAGGCCCTTCGCCTCCGTGAACAGCGCCTCGGCCGCAGCAGGATCGCTTGGCCGCGCTGTGTCGGCATGTGCGACTGCGGCAACGCACACGAGCGCGAGTAGGAGCGGTGCTCTAGTCCAGGCGGCCATCGGTCGGGTTTGTCGAGGGGGGTGTGGTGGCCTGGGATGTCGCCGCGCGTGGCCTGGGCGCTGCCGGAATCGTGCTCGGGGGTGCCTTGCGTATCGCGACGAGTGGCTGTGGCGGTGAAGCGGACGTCGGCGCGGAGGAGGCCGCGGGCGCAGAAATGAAGGGCGAAATCGTCGCGACGCCCCCGAGAACCGCCGTCGCGGTGGAAGCTTCCGTCGTGCTCGCGCTCCGTGTCGTCATCGCAGCGCTGCCCGTGTCCGCGGTCGCTCGCGTCTGGCGCGCGATGACGGTCGTGCCGACCGCACCAATGACAAGGAGACCGACACCGCCGAGGAGCAGGAGGGGCAGGGCGCTCCGGCGTGGAGGCTTCGAGACCGCGCCTGCCCACGGACTGCCCGTGGGCGCTGCGGCCGCGTCGACCGGCGGCACGTACGCGAGCGTCGTCGACTCCCCACTTCCAAGAGCGGGCAGCTCGTCATAGCCCACGCTCCCGAGCGTGGGGGTCTTCCGGGCCGGAGAGGACGAGCTCACGATGTACTTCTCGAGAAGTGGAGCAGTCGCCGGATCGCCGAAGGGGGCGATCGCCGACGCAAACGCTGCGACGCTGGCGAAGCGATTGGCGGGGTTTTTCTCGAGACATTTGTTGATCGCGGCTTCGAGTGCGCCGGGGACATCGGGGCGGTGTGCTCGGAGCGGGGCTGGAGCGTCGGCGACGATCTTCGCGAGCATCGCGTGCCCTGTCGACGCGTCGAACGGAAGCGGACCTCCTGAAAGGAGCTCGTAGAGCACGACCCCCAGCGCCCAGATGTCCGTGCGCAGATCAACGCTCTTGGTGTCTCGCACCTGCTCGGGCGACATGTACTTTGGCGAACCGAAGACGTCGCCGGTATTGGTCAACTCGAGCTCTGCGCCGCTCCCGCCGATCGCCTTGGAGATGCCGAAGTCGAGCACCTTCACGAGCGGCGTCCCGTCCGAGCGATGGGTGAGGAACAGATTGGCGGGCTTCAGATCGCGATGCACGATACCCAGCGAATGCGCCTCAGCGATCGCCGCGCACGCCTGCATCACCAGCTGGACGGCCTCTGCGATCGGGAATGCACCGCGCGTGTCGATCTGCTGACCCAGATCGCTACCGGCGAGCAGCTCCATCACCATGTACGGGCGACCATCGGGGAGCGTTCCAGCGTCGGTGACGCGCACCACGTTCTCGCTCGTCATGCTCGTGGCCGCGCGCGCCTCGCGCAGGAAGCGCACGCTGGCGTCGGCCTTCATCGCGAGCTCGGGCAGGAGAAACTTGATCGCCACGTCCTTGTTCAGCGTGAGGTGCCGAGCAGCAATGACGCATCCCATCCCACCGAATCCAAGAAGTCGTTCGACGCGGTACTTGCCCGCGATCACCGAGCCGACCGGAGGAATGGCTCCCTTGTCATCCACCCTCCCGTTGGACGGCTGTGCGACCCGCGTGCGATCTTCGGCCACGACTAGGAAGCTACCAGCGCAACCATTGCCCGGTCGGAAACTTCCGATTTCCGATCCGGAAATGGTGCCTTTTTTCCCGTCTCTCTGGCAGGCGCGCCGGTCCGCTTCGGGCGGCCCAAACGGAGCTCAGGGACAGGTCGCGCGGTTCGCGAGGGCGCTCACGTCCGACGAGACATCATCGCGGTGCACCCAGCGTTTTATCTGCATGGTGCATGTATCCACGACGACGCGGATCTGGGGAAAGAAGCCGCTTGCGTCCTGGAACGTCTCCGCCGCATCCACCGCGATGTCCCACGTCACGCCGTACGTCTGTTGCCAGGCCTGAGCATCCGCCACCGTGGCGGCGCCGCCCTGCGCGTTTCGCGTGACCAGGAGCAGCGCCTTCACCACGGCACCGCTCCAGGGGCCTGCGAGCGCGTTCGCGATGTCCTGCGTGGCCGTGACGGCGGTGGGGTCCGAGGCGTCTATCTCCACGATGTAGAGGGCGTGCGAGCCGCGACAGAAGGCCGGATCGAAGTAGTCCGTGGGCGAGAGGGTGGATGCCACGTTGCTGCCACCCACGTATCCCTGCCACTTCGGCGTGGGAGGCACCGTCTGTCCCTGCGCGACGCCGTAGGGACCTCCCGGATAGGAGGGCACGACGCACGCTGCGCTGTCCGCACCAGCACTGGAGTCGAGCGCAGTGGCGTCACCGAGAGCGGCGCCGTCCAGATCTCCCGGGAGCGCGTCGTAGGTGCCGTCGGTCGCGCCATCGGCTGCGCCCTGATTCACGGCGCCGATCGTGGTGGACTCGAGCCCGCACGCGCCGCTGACCAGCGCCAGCGCGAACAGGAATGCGCCGGCCACCGCTCGGCCATGAGCGTGTATAGTGCATGCACTTGCGCGCGGTGAGATCATGGCGCCACAGGCTCCGCCAGGATGCGCGCAAGGCGTGCGGTATGTGGACTGCCTGGATTGTCGCGAGAGAAATCCGCGAAGCGGCGCGACGCCTCGTCTCTCTTGCCCAGCTTGAAGAGCGCCTCGATGGTGAGCGCCTCCCGCTCCTGCGCGAGCACGCCATTCGGGAACTTCGTTCGCGTATCGTCCAGCGTGCCCAAAGCCGCCGCAAAGTAGCCAGCGCGGACCTCCGTGCGTGCGCGCGCAATGAGCTCGCTCTCCTCGCGAAGACGGCTCTGCATCAGGGTCGCCGCCGAGGCGCTGGGTGCAGCCGCGTTGACGGTGGACGTGTCCACGACCGATGGCGTCGCGCTCGCCGTGCTTGCGATCGGCGCGCTCGTGGCGACCACGGCGGAAGGCTTGGGCTGGGATGAGGTCATGGATGTGGGAGCCGCGGGCGCCACGGCAGCTGACTGCACGGACGCCGTGGGCTCGGGTGAACGCACCGCGAGCGGCGCCGTCTCGGAAGGCGCGAGCTCCGCGGGCCGAACGGCCGATCGCGTCCGTGGCTCATCTCCGCCGATGGAGAGCGTGTAGCCGATAGCGAGCACCAGCGCGGCGCCCGCACCTGCACCCAGGAGAACGCGACCGCGCGTGCGACGCGACCCGGGTGACGGCGAGCCACCCGGGCCGCCGCCAGAGCCACGCGCGATGCGTGCGCGGAGCGCCATGCGGACGCGCTCCTTCTCACCCGCGGGCGAGCTCACATCGGCCACCTGCCGGAGGAGGTCGCGCTCGATGTCCGTTCCACTGTCGCGAAGCCGCCTGGGATCACTCATGGCGATTTCCCCTTTTGGCCCTGCTCACGAAAGCTCTCTGCGCTCTTGTGTCGCGACATCGCACGGGCGAACGCCTCTCGCGCAAGGCGCAGCCGGGAGCGCACCGTCCCCACGGGGATCTCCAGTGACAGAGCGATCTCGTCGCCGTCCATCTCCTCCATCTCGAACAGGACGAAGACCTGCCGCTGCTCGTCCGTGAGCTCCTCCAGCATGGACTCGGCCAGCCTCAGCTCTTCGCGCTGCGCGAGCTGGGCGTCCGCGGTCGGCCTCGTGTCCCTGGGCTCTGGTATGTCCGCTGGGCTCACGTCGGTCGCCTCGTGCCGCACCCGGGCGGAGCGGCGCCAATCGCTTGCAATATGCATGCAAATGCGAAAGATCCAGGTCGTCATCTTGGAGCGGGCCTCGAAGTCGGGAAGCTTCTTGTGGACGACCATGAAGACGTCCTGCGCGGCGTCGCTGGCATCGCCGTCGCTCACGCCCAGCCGCCGCAGCGATCGATAGACGTATTCGAAGTGCACATCGTAGACCTCGTCGAACGACATCGCCGTCACGGATTGGTGGGGGATGACAGCCATCGCGATCACGGAAACGTGAACCTGATTCCCGCCGTGACCAGCGCGCCGCCTGCGCTCGGCGTGTACACTTGCCCCACACCGCTCACATCGAACCCCTGACCGCGCACGGGAAAAAGCCCATCGGCGCGGACGAACCAGCCGAGCGGGCCCGCCAGGGTGGCCGACGTCAGGACAACCAGCGTTGCACCCACCTCCGCGCCCAATCCCGCCGCCACGAATGGCCGGGTTGCGCCCTTGTTCGTGTCGTACCCGTGCGCCGCGCCGAAGACGGCGCCCACACCAAGGTCTGCGCACGCATCGAAGTAGAGAGCAGCTCGAGAGCCGGCGATCGTCCCGCAGCCGCGAAGGACAAGGGTCGCGACTGACACGTCCACACCCCCGGGTCCAAGCCGCGACTCCGTCGGCGGAACGAAGCTGCCGGAGACGCCTCCTCCGAATCGACCGACGCCCGCGAAGACATCTGCCAGCACTGCGCCGGTGGCGCTCGGACCAAGACCCACCGCGGCGCCTCCGCCGAGGGCGAGCGCGAGCCTCACGGTCCTTGGCGGCGGAGCTCGCACGACCGGAGGCGTCGTGTTCTCCGCGGCCATCGGCAGAGGAGCAGGCGCCGGCGTCACTCTGGAATCCTGATGGCTCGGAATGGCTGCTTCTGCCGCGCGGCGTGCTTCTTCTCGTGTGCGACGCTCCTCGTCCAGGAGGATCGCCAGCGTCACCGCGAGCGCCTTCGACAGGCCGCCGCACGTAGCGTCTGCATCGGAGATGGTGCGCGTGCCTGCGTTGTCGCCCGTGACGGTGATCGTAGCGATCAAGAGCTCCCGATCGGAGTCGATGCGAACGGCGTACTTCGACTGCGCGCTGGCCGGTCCCGCTCGGCCCTGCGGCTCGTTCTCCACCGCGTCTTGCAGATCGCTCGCGGACGGGCACATCGCCGCGGGCGGCGCGCGATCGACGGTCAGCCACGGCTCTCCCGCGTGGGCGATCGACGGGAGCAGGGGCGCCCACGACGCCATGAGGAGGAGCGCCCTCGGGCGCAAGCACCTGCGGAGCGAACGAAAAACCGTTCGGTGGGTCACTCCGGGCACGATCGCAAGGGTCGCGCACAACGTCAACGACGCGATTGGATGACACGCGAGGTCGAATTTCTGATCGCGGGCGTCGCCACTCTCCACTGATGCGCATGGCACGACAAAAAGACGTGTTGGTGGTGGGCGCGTTCTGCGCCGTCTTCTGCGCGGTCTCCTGCGCCGTCTCTCCCGCGCGCGCGGCGTTGATCGTCTCGGAGTCATTCAACTACGCGGCGGGGACGACGCTCGGCGGCTCTTCGGGCGGCGGTGGCTGGGCCGGGCCGTGGCAGAATCCGAGCGCAACGTTCTCCGCCGAGGGCGCAGCTCCCAACATTCCGATGGGCCTCAATCCCGTGGGTGGCTCCCTCCTGGTGACGGCAGCAGACTCTCGCTCGCTGCGGCCCATCGACTGCGGACCCGGGTCGGCGGCAGCGACGGCAGGGCTCGTGGAGTCGGTGCCCACGATGTTCGGTGGCACGCAGACGCTCATCGGCAAGCCGGGCACCACGATCTGGCTTTCGTTCATTGCGCGCGGACACACCGGATCGGGAAGCTCTTCGGGCTCGCACCTGTACGAGACCTTCGATGCAGCGGGCGGCTATGCATCCGGCAACAAGAACGGAGAGGTCATGTTCTTCGGCCGTGGCGGAGGCAATGCCAACTACGGCTACGAGAGGACATGCGGTCACTCGATCGGGTGTCCCGCCGCCATCCAGATCGGTGAAGACTACCAGTCGACCGCTCCCTACAACGATGGGGCGACACACTGGGTGGTTCACAAGATCGACTTCGCGCAGTCCGCGACGACGATCACGATGTGGCTGGATCCAGCACCCGCTGCGAATGATCCGCTCGCGTCGACCGCGCGGGATCTCACGTGGGTGAACAACGGCGGCTCGATGAAGACTTGGCAGATCTATCCATTCCACTTCGGATGGGTGGAGCTCGAGTCCAATGGCACGACATCGGACTTCGACGAGTACAGGATAGGCACCACCTTCGCGGACGTGTCGCAGAGCACCGTGGTCGTGAGCTACGACGCCGGCGCAGATGCATCCGCGGGAGGCGGCGCTGACGGTGGCGGCGGAGGCAGCGATGATGGCGGCGCAGGAGGTTCCGGAGGCGCCAACGCGGATGGCGGTGACAGCACAGACGGTGAAGCACCCACCGGAAATCCCGGAGGCTGCAGCAGCAGCACGAGCGGCGCGGACGCGGGCTCTCTTCCCGCGCTCCTGGCCTCCGTGGTCGTGGCCTTCCTGCTCGCACGACGCCGTCAGAAGGCCGGTGTTTTTCGCTGAGCCCTTCGCGCTGGGTGCGCGACTCACGCAAAGAGCTGCGCTACTCGCTCTGCGGTTCTCGCTCTTGCTTCTGCGAACTCCGGCGTGTCACGGATCACGGCGAGCGCCGCGCAGTGGTCGAGCCAGCCGAGGTCCCAGAAGTGGGCCCAGTCGATCTTCGCCATGAAGGCGAGCGCCTTGTCGCGTAGGCCGAGGGCGCCGTAGTACTCGATGGTGACTTGCGCGAGGAAGCCTTGTTGCCGCGGGCCGAACGTCCGCGCGATGAAGCCCGACATCTGCTCGAAGACGGGCTCGTGCTCCTGGCCCTTCGCGTAGCCGCGCAGCATCGGGATCGTGTTCTTCCAGGCGGCGTTCTCTGCGTTCGCCTCGATCTCGTCTGCGAGGGTCACCGCGCGCTCGCGATCGCTCGTCCAGTAGACCAGGCGCGATTCGAAGATGGCGATCGCTCGTCCACCGCCCAGCTCGCGTGCGTGCTGGATGGCGCGCTTCGTGTCTTCGATGCGGCCCATCGTCGCGAGGATGCGCGTGCGCGTGGTGTGCGCGCCGAAGGCCTTGGGGTCGAGACGCAGCGAGAGCTCGATGCGCTGCAGCGCCTCAGGCAAGTGGCCCGTGTCTGCCAGTACGCCGGCCACGGTGTAGTGCGCCTCCGCCATGAGCGGGTTGCGGCGGAGCGCCTCCTCCTCGGCGTGCAGCACGCCACGATAGTCGCCTATCGTGCTGCGGATGAGCGCGACTGCGTGGTACGCGTCGCTCACCGACGGGTCCAGATCGATCGCGCGCAGGGCGAGCTCTTCGCTCCGCACGAACAGGCTGCGATCCGCGCCCACGCTCTGGATGAACGTGCGGATCTGGCAGAGGGCGAGCAGCGACATCACCCACGGATTGTCGGGCGTCGCGAAGAGCAGATCCTCGCTCATGCGCGCGGCCTTTTGCACGCTCTCCGGATCGAAGAGCGCGAAGAGCTGCTTGGCCTCTTCCCACTTCGCTCTGATCTCGGGATCGTCCGGGCCCTGGCTCCGCCCGCAACGCTGCAGGATCGCCGGCACCACGCGCGCAAGCACCGCGTCCTCCAGCGCGAACGTGTCATCCATCTTGCCGTCGACCTGGTCTGCCCACACCACGGAGCCCTTGGCGCGATCGACGAGGCGCACACGCACGCGCACGCCCGAGCCCGAGGCGCGAATACCTCCCTCCACGCTCAGCGTCCCGGTGGCGGCGGGCAGCGTGCGCTCGCGCGCGAACGTCACGCCCTTCGCGCCCACGAGGCCATCCGCGAGCGCCGATTCGATCGCCAGCGCGAGCTCCGCGGGCTCACCCTCGAAGTTGCGGAGGACCACGCTGCGTTCCGCGCTGCTCGGCAGATCCATGCGGATCGTCGCGCCGCCCGCGCTCGGCCGTGCCCGCATGCCGCGCAGGATTTCCAGGCGCTCTGCGAACGTCGCCGCGTCCGGCCGGTCCTCGCGCCGCCGCTCGAGCGCGCTCGCGATGAGAGCGCTCACGCCGTCCGGCACCGAAGGCGCGACGCTCCTTGCGTTCGGCGCGGGCCGCGTGAGCCTCGCCGCCGCGATCGCGAACGGAGAGTCACCGCCGAAAGGAAGCGTGCCGGTGACGAGCTCGAACAGCATCACCCCGAGCGCATAGATGTCCGACCGACCATCGATGGCGAGGCCTTCGACCTGCTCCGGCGCCATGTACGCCGGCGTACCAACGATGTTGTTCATGGTGGCATGGGCGTCATCACCGGAGAGCGCGCGCGCGATACCGAAGTCCGTGAGCACCACGCGACTGCCTGTCAGCATGATGTTGTCCGGCTTCAGATCCCGGTGGACGACGCCGGCCGCGTGCGCCGCGCAGAGGCCCGCGCACGACTCCTGCGCCACGCGAAGCACCTCCGGCAGCGGGATGCCGCGGCCCGCAGCGGATGAGAGCGCCTCGCCGGTGATGAGCTCCATGGTGATGAAGCGGCTGGCCTCGTGGACGCCCAGGTCGTAGGTCCGCGCGATGTTCGTATGGGTGACCCGGCGTGCGAGCTTCACCTCACGGCGAAATCGGGCGAGCGCGTCAGGTGAGCTCGAGAGCTCGGACCGCAGAACCTTGAGCGCGACCTCTTCTTCGAGCTCCAGATCGATGACCTTGTATACTGCACCCATTCCGCCCTCGCCGAGCGGCGAGCGGATCTCGTACCGGCCCGCCAGCAGCGCCCCGATCGGGAACGGCCCGAAGGACATGGTGGGGGCAAGGGAAGGGTCGTCCACGGCCTCAATATACATGCACACACCGCGACGTCGTCGCCCCTCGATCTCGGTGTGACGCGATCAGGTCGACGGCATCTGCGCCAGCTGCTTCGCTGCCTCGGTGATGCCCGAGGTGACCCGCTCGAAGAGGTCTTCTGGGAAGCCATCGGGAAGCCGTGAGCCCACGGCATGGATGACTCCTGGGATCTTCGACAGCACGTCGGCGATCACGGGCTCCATGTTCTTCCCGAGCCCGCACCGCTGGGCCGTAGCGTTGAAGTGGCGACGCTGGATCTCCCTCAGATGGTAGTGCTTGCTCTTCCCACGCAGCGCCATCGCGAGCTTCAGCTTGTTGGGATGCCACTCGTCGTGTCCGGTTCCGCTCACGGGCCACGCCGACAGCACGTCATAGAGCGGCGTCATTCGATAGCGTCCTTGTGGCAGGAGGCGGATGCTGAAGTTCTTCGCGTGGCCGTCGACCGCGGCGAGCATCCAGAAGAGGAGCTGTGCGCGCAGGAGCGTCCCGAGGTCGGCCTCGCGCGACTCGGAGCCTTGAAGGATTCGCGCGAGCTCCACTAGCCCTGGTCCGCCATGACCCTCGTACTTCATCGTGCTCGGCGTGCCCGTGGCCTGGCAGAAATCTTCCTGCGGGAGACGGAGCCAGTGCTTCCTCCCGGCATGAAGGGTGCGGTCGAAGCGCTCGACTATGAGAGCCTTCGTCTTGCCGAACTGCTTCACTTCGCAGGATGCCATGGGCACGCCGCAGCCTCGCATGAGCTCGGCGCAGAGCCATTCGTTCTCGAGCGACAGCGAGAGGTCGATCTGCTGGCGACGTCCCACGAGGCCGAGCGGTAGCTTGAACAGGTGGGTCGTGGGCGTCGCTCCGTGGGGCTTGCACCACTGCCCGTCGTGCCAGGTCAGCCCGGTCTTCTCTTGTGCGCCAGCGATCGAGATCCGGAAGTCATCGGGGTCGTCGCGCTCGTCAGTCTCCGAGGTGGTCTGGAGCAACACCTTCTCCACGCCCTCGTCGTCGAGCGGCGTCACGGAGATCTTCGTCACGCCCTGCGGGGTCTTCCCGTCAGGCAGCAGCTGGAGTGCGCCGACGCAATCTCGTCCGATGGCCTCGAGCAGATCGAACGCGTCCGCGCTCCTCGTGTCGAAGCGTGATCGGATCCTCTGCCTGATCACGTTGCTGTCGGGAAGGAGGTTGTCGAAGAAGGAGCCGATACGCTCACCCTTGAGCGGTGCGCCGTCGAGGTTGATCGGCAGCGAGAGCGAGAGAGGGCGACCTTCGGGCGAGGCGACCCACGCGGGATCGTACGAGAGCTCCATGGTGCCGCTCGCAAGACGGAGCCAGCGGCCGACGCGAACGCCGTTTGCCCAGACGCCAAGCGCGTGGCTTCGCGAGCGACGCGGCACGTGTCACCAGCCCGCGGTCGTGGGTGCGTCGGTCCTGTCCTGGATGACGAGCTCGAAGCCGAGGAGCTTGGCGATCAAGAGGAGCCGACCGATGCTGAGGTTCGTGGGATCACCCTCGATCACGGAGAGCCGACCCTGGCTGAGGCCGAGCTGGGCCGCGAGGGTCTGCTGCGAAACGTTGCGAGCACCGCGGCGAATCCTCATGATTTCGGATAGTTGCGTGGGTGTGGTGATGATCTGGCGCATCGTGATATTGGCTCGGCAAATAGCGGATGATTATTGGTTATTCTAATAATAGGTGATTATTAGTCAAGCCAATATTGTGCAGGTATTGGTTTCGCGAATAAATTCGGCTCTCGTCCTGCCAATGGTCACGTCGCGGACGGTAGCGCCCGCACGGCGATAGCCCGACGCGGATGCAGTGCTAGGGTGCGCACCATGCGGGGAGCTCACTTCAATCGTATCTTTGTCGTCGTTCTTGCGGCCACGGCGGCAGTGGCGGCTTGCGGCGGCGACTCTTCCGGACCGGGCTCGGACGACGCGGGCGCGGACGAAGGCGGGCCCAACAGCGATGGTTCGGTCAGCGGCCTCGACGGCTCCTCTTCCGGTGGCAAGGACGCCACCGTCACCGACGGCAGCGGCTCGAGCGACGGCAGCATGTCCAGCAAGGACTCTAGCTCGAACGACGGCAGCTCCGACGGCAGCGCGGTCGACGCCAGCTTCGACAGCAGCTTCGACGCGGGCTTCGACGCGGACGACGGCGCCGTACAGGATGGCCCCGATCTTCCGCCCGCGCCGTTCCCCACGACCACGCCGCTGCTCTTCGGGTACACGCTCCTGGACGCGTTCCCCAACGTGGTGCAGGCGCCGTGCGGCCTCTGCGGCGCCATCGACATGGACTGGAACACGGGCACCGCAGCGCCGTTCTATCTCCACCGCCAGGGCTACATCCTCCGTCTGCCTGCCGCGACCGATCGCGAGCTGATCCTCGATTTCTCGAGCGAGGTGTACGCCAACGACGAGGCCGGCGCGCTCGGCATGGCGCTCCACCCGAAGTTCGCGACCACGAACCCATTCGCGTACGTCTGGTACAACTGGACCAACAACGGCGGCGCGACCACGCACCAGAAGCTCTCGCGCTTCACGTACAACCCCGTCTCGAAGGTCTTCACCCCCGCGGAGCTCGTCCTCATCGATCAGACGGAGACGACGCACTTCCACAACGGCGCGCACATCCGCTTTGGCCCGGACGGCTATCTCTACTTCGGTAACGGTGATGATCAGAATACGGCCGTGACCACGCAGACGTTGAAGGGCGGCCTCTTCTCTGGAGTGTTCCGTATCGACGTCGACCAGCTGGGCGGCGCGATCAGCCACGCCCCGCCGAAGCAGCCGCAGAACGCGGTGACGCAGGGCTACTTCATCCCGAACGACAACCCGTTCGTCGGTCAGGCGGGCGTGGCGGAGGAGTACTTCGCGCTCGGCTTCCGCAATCCGTACTCATTCAACTTCGACAAGCTGAATGGCAAGCTCTGGCTCGGCGACGTGGGCGACACATGGCGCGAAGAGGTTGATCAGATCTTCCCCGGCGGCAACTACGGCTGGCCGATCTTCGAGGGCGACAAGCGCCGCAGCGCGGGCAACACCGTCATTGGCGTCCCGTACTTGCCAGTGTTCGCGTACACGCACGCGAGCATCGGAGACCTCACGGCGACCATGGCCGGCTACCCGTACCGCGGCGCCGCGCTGCCCGAGCTCGCTGGAAAGTTCATCTTCTCCGACTGGCCCACGGGCCGTATCTGGGCGCTCGACACCGCGACCGGCGTGCGCACGTCCCTCCTGGAGACGAACTGGACGAACGCGCCGCTCGGCTTCGGTCAGGATCTGAACGGTGAGCTCTACGTCATCTCCTTCAAGCGCATCCTGAAGCTCGTGCGGGCGCCTGCGCCGCACACGGTCCCCGCGAAGCTGTCGGACACGAACTTCTTCCGCAACCTGCAGACGCTGAAGACGTCCTCGTACCTGATCCCGTACTCGATCATGTCGCCGCTCTGGTCCGACGGGGCCGCGAAGCAGCGCTGGACAATCATCCCCGCGGGACAGACCGCGACGATGAACGCGGACGGCACGGTCACGTTGCCCGTGGGATCCATGATGGTGAAGCAGTTCGATCTGCCGGCCATCGCTCAGCCCAAGAACCGCACGAAGCGCCTCGAGACACGCGTCATGGTCGTCGGCACCGACACGACGTACGGCGTCTCGTACCGCTGGCGCGCCGACGGCTCCGACGCCGACCTCATGTACGACGCGATCGACGAGCACATCGACGACGTCAACGCCGCCGAGGCCCGCGACTGGCACTTCCCGAGCCAGGGCGAGTGCTGGTCCTGCCACCGTCCAGAGAACCGCATCCTCGGCTTCAAGGGCGAGCAGATGAACTTCACGCTTGGCGGCGGCATGAACCAGCTCTCGTATCTGGCCTCGCAGAACGTCTTCGACGGCGTGAGCATCGGAAGCTCGCCCGCGCCGCTCGTGTCGCCTGCCGACGGGGCACAGACCATCGACGCGCGCGCGCAGGCGTGGCTCGCCGCGAACTGCTCGTCGTGTCACAACGGCTTCGCTTCGTTCCTCGGCAGCGGCACCACGTGGAACGCCAAGCCGGGCGTGCCCATCGGCAGCCGCGGTCTGGTCAACGTCGTGACCGCGAACTTCCCCATGGCGCAGGCCTTCGGTCTCCCCAACGCGCCGCTCATCTCGCCCAACGCTCCGGCGAACTCGCTGCTCATGCAGCGCATCAACTCGGTCGACGTGGATCTGCGCATGCCGCCGATCGGTCGCACGCGCGTGGACCCGACGGGCTCCGCCGTCATCAACGCGTGGATCACGGCCGGTCCGCCGTAGGCTCTCCGTGAGCGAGAAACGCAGCGCCGAGCTCCTCCACGACCCTCGGCTCAACAAGTCCACGGCCTTCACCGAGGCCGAGCGCGAACGTCTCGGCCTCATCGGGCTACTCCCGGACGGCGTGGAGACCATGGAGCTTCAGCTGCTCCGCGCCCATAGACAGCTCGACGCGAAGACCACCGACCTCGAGCGCTACATATTCCTCTCGCAGCTGCTCGATCACGACGAGACGCTCTTCTACGCGCTCGTCATGTCGGACCCTGCGCGCTTCTTGCCGCTCGTATACACACCCACCGTGGGCGAGGCATGTCTTCGCTTCGGCCACCTGCTCCGGCGTCCGCGCGGCATGTACGTCTCCATCGCGCGCCGCGGTCGTGTGCGCGACGTGCTGCGGAACTGGCCCGAGAAGGACGTGCGGTTCATCGTCGTGACAGACGGCGAGCGCTTCTTGGGCCTCGGCGATCTGGGCGCGAACGGTATGGGCATCCCCATCGGCAAGCTCGCGCTCTACACGGCGTGCGGCGGCGTACCTCCAGAGGTCGCGATGCCCGTGATGCTCGACTGCGGCACCAACAACCAGGAGAACCTGCGCGATCCGCTCTACCTCGGCCTCCGCCAGCCGCGCCCCGCAAGGGAGGCGCTCGACGCCTTCGTCGAGGAGTTCGTCTGCGCCGTGAGCGAGGTGTTCCCGGGCTGCTGCATCCAGTTCGAGGACTGGGCAGGCGTGGACGCCGTGCGCCTCCTCGCCCGCTACCGGGACACCACGTGCTGTTTCAACGATGACATCCAGGGCACTGCGGCCGTCGCGCTCGCCGGGTTGCTCGGCGCTGTTCGCGTGACGGAGAGCACGCTCTCCCAGCAGCGCATCTTGTTCCTTGGCGCGGGCGCCGCGGCCACGGGCATCGCCTCGCTCCTCTGCCAGGCCATGGTCTCGGAAGGTACGAGCGAGGCAGACGCGCGCGCTCGCATCTGGATGTTCGACAAGAGCGGGCTTCTCCACTCGCAGCGCCAGGACCTCGAGGACTTCCAGCGGCCCTACGCGCAAGAACATGTGGCTTGCACGGATTTCGTCACCGCCATCGAGTCCATCTCGCCCACCGCCATCATCGGCGTGAGCACCGTGGGCAAGGCGTTCAATCGCCGCGTCATCGAGGCCATGGCACGCAAGAACGAGCGCCCGATCATCTTCCCGTACTCGAACCCCACCTCGCACTCCGAGTGCACGGCGGAGGAGGCATACGCGTGGTCCGACGGTCGCGCCGTCTTCGCCAGTGGCAGCCCGTTCGGGCCTGTGCGCGTGGCCGGCAAGACGTTCGTGCCGGGGCAGGGGAACAACGTCTACATCTTCCCTGCGGTCGGCATGGCGGTCTACGCGACGAAGGCGAAGCGCGTCACCGACGAGATGTTCATCGCGGCCGCGCGCGGCGTGGCGGAGTGCGTGACCCACGCGGATCTCGACGTGGGCCTCCTCTATCCTCCGCAATCGGAGATCCTCGAGACGTCGCTCCACGCAGCCACGCGCGTCGCCGAGGTAGTCCGTGCTCGCGGCCTTGGCGGCGTTCCTCTCCCGGAGAACCTGGGCGCATTCATCCGGTCCAGCGCGTATCGACCCCACTATTCCGCGACCTGATCACGCGTCCCAACCTGTCTTCCCAAGTGACGCGAGCTGTGGCCCACTCCTCGGCTCAACACCAAAGGAGTCACCATGAAGCTCTACAGCATCTCCCTCTCCAACAACTGCCGTCGCGTCAATGCGACCATCCAGCATCTCGGCCTCGAGGTCGAGATCGCGGAGCAGGGCTTCGGCGATCTGAAGACGCCTGATTTTCTTTCGATGAACCCGAACGGCAAGGTGCCGCTCCTCGTTGACGGCGACCTTCGCCTCTGGGAGAGCCGCGCGATCATGCAGTACATCGCAACGAAGAAGCCGGGCAACACGCTGTGGCCGAATGACGTGATGCGCCAGGCCGACATCTCGCGCTGGCAGTTCTGGGAGGCCGCCCACCTCTCGCGCGGAACCACTGCGTATGCGTTCGAGACGCTCTTCAAGAAAATCTTCATGAAGCAGGAGGCGGATCCGGCCGCGCTCGCGCAAGGCGAGAAGGACTGGCACGCGAACGCGCCGATCCTCGAGGCGCAGCTCGCGTCCCGGAAGTTCATTCTCGGCAACGACGTGACCCTCGCGGACTTCAGCGTCGGCGCATGTTTCAGCTTCGCGGAGCCGTCCGGCCTGCCCATGGACAAGTACCCCAACATCAAGGCGTGGCTCGGGCGCATGAACGAGCTCCCGGCGTGGAAGAACACCACGCCGAAGCTGGGCTGAGCTCCGCTCGCCCGCAGATGGACGTCGAGCTCTTCACGTGGCTGAGAGAGGCCACCGGAGCGCTCGACGTCACGCGCGATGAGACCATTCAGTCGCTATGGAGTGGCTACGGCGAGATCACGCGCGTGTCGCTCGGGTCCAGCACCGCCGTATTGAAGTGGGTGAAGCCGCCTCGCGCCGCCGGAGATCGCAGCGCGAGCGACGCCGTGTCCCACGCGCGCAAGTGCCGTTCGTACGACGTGGAGCTCGCGTTCTACCGCGAGGTAGCGCCGCGTTGCGATGAAGCGTGCCGGACGGCGCAGCTGCTCGCGGGCCGGAAGCGCGAGGGCGAATGGTTGATGCTCCTCACGGATCTGGATGCGGCCGGTTTTGCGGCGCGCCGTAGCTCGCCGCGCGGCCACGAGCTCCTCGCGTGCCTCGACTGGCTCGCCGCGTTCCATGCGCGATTCATGTCCACCGCTGGTACTCCCACCGATGGCGCTCGTCCTCTTGGCCTGTGGAGCATCGGCACCTACTGGCACCTCGACACGCGCCGCGACGAGCTCGCGAACATCCACGACCCGAAGCTCCGCGGGCTCGCAGACGACCTGGATCGACGTCTGCGCGCCGCGCGGTTTCAGACGCTGGTCCACGGCGACGCAAAGCCAGACAACTTCTGCTTCACATCCGACGGTCGCCGCGCGGCTGCCGTGGATTTCCAGTACGTCGGCGGTGGTGTGGGCGTGAGCGACGTGGCGTATCTGCTTCACGGAGGCGGGCGCGCCGCGCAGGCGAACGCGCTCGATCACTACTTCGCGCGCCTTCGCAACGCGCTCCCCGCGGACTTCGAACGCGACGCGCTCGAAGAGGAATGGCGCGGGCTCTATCCCGTCGCCTCCCGCGACTTCGAGCGCTTCCTCGCAGGCTGGCGCCGTTGACCGTCAGATGAAAAAGCGACGTTGGCGCGCCGCCTGCTACACCTCCGGAATGGGATTGCGCTTGCTGGCGTGTGCTGTGGGATTCGCAGGCGTTTTCCTGGTTGCCGCATGTGGGACAAACGGCCCCGCGTCGACCACTGCTGGGGCGGGTTCACCCCAGGACACGGGGGACGGAGGGGCCG
>JANXLV010000269.1 GCA_025355005.1 Myxococcales bacterium
GAGGGCGGCGTGAACCGCTTGCGCATCACCACGCCGAGCGCGCCCACGTCGGACATCACGTTCGACGACGTGCACCTCACCGTGAAGGGAAGCCTCACGCGCCGCATCCGATGGGACGTGCGGAGGCTCTGACGGCCGACAGGGTGCGGTTTTGCGTTTGATTTGGCTGCCCGCCAAGCGAAGGAAGCCCGATGGCGACATCATTCTACGAGCTCAGTGTGCCGACCTTTCTTCAAACCGTGCACGCCCTGGGCGGCGTCCTCGACCGCGCGACGAGCCACTGCGCCGAGACCGGCGCCGACCCGGATGACTTCGTGAGCGTCCGGCTCCACGACGACATGGCGCCCTTCCATTTTCAGATTGAGGCGGCCTGGCACCATGCCGTGTGGGGACTAGAGGCCGCAAGGACCGGCGTCTTCACACCACCCGGCCTGGTCGGACCGGTTTCCTTCGCCGAGCCGAGGGCCATGATCGGCAAGGCCGAAGCGGCGCTGGACACCTACACCCCGGACGAGGTCAACAGCTGGGCGGGCCGCGAGCTGAACCTCCAGATCGGCCCCCGCCGGCTGGCCTTCACGTCGGAGACTTTGATCCTGTCGTTTTCCTTGCCCAACTTCTATTTCCACGCCGTCACCGCCTACGACATCCTGCGCTCCCGAGGCGTGCCGATCGGCAAGCGCGACTATGAGGGCAAGCTGCGCACCGCTCGATAGAGTTAAAGGAGAAGTTGATGGAGCGTCGAAGGTATGTCTGGCGGATGTATCGCGGCCAAGGGGCCGCACGCCCGTTCTTGGGCGGCGCGGTCTCCTCATAGGCAGGCCACTCAATCGTCCGTCGCGTGCCGATTGCAGTGACGAACCGCGCGGTCAATTCGCGCGATGAGCCGCGATCATCCGACCCACGGAATCCGCCCACGAAGCAGGAACATCCCGGCGAACGCAGCGATGGCGCTCCCGAAGAACAAGGCAGGTTGCCCTTCGGAGCGAACCTTGAAAAGGAGCATCGCTCCGAACGGCAGCATCATCAGGAAACCGACGAGCCGAAGCAGGCCGGTCGGGATCGGCTTCGGCACCTTGTATTCGATGTCCTCGCGATCGAGCTTCGAGACGACGGCCACATCTGCTTTGGTGGCCGGGTCGCTGGCCTGATCGAGGATCGTCTTCGCCCAGTCGGCGACGAGCGCATCGCGCTCGCCCATAGGTGCCGTGTCGTAGCGCTTCTGGAGTGACGCGAGGAAGAACGTGAAGGTCCCGCGGACGGTGACGACCTGCAGCGCGAATCGGCCCTCGTCGAGCGCGCACTCGACCAACCTTCCGTCCGCAGCCAGTGCAGCCTTCACGGCGGATACCAGCGCGCTTCGCTCACCCGCCATTCGATGTATCATACAACTGTAATCCTCGGCGGTAACGATGTTTCTACGAGCGGCGCGTCGGCTGCGGGCGGTCGCCCGTCGGTGGACCCTAGCCGCGACCGACCACGCAGTGATCAGAGCTGCGGAGAATACCTGAGCGTATAGGTGACCTCGGTAAGGTCCGTGGCGACGGGGAAGCGGATGATCCGGAACGCCCGCACGAGGCACTCATCCGCGCCGTCCCGGGCGGTGCTGCTCACCACATTGCGAAGGCCGGCATCCCCTTCCTTCACGGTGAATCCGATCGTCACCGTGCCAGCGCGCACCACCTTCTTCCCGTGCCGCGCGATGCACTCCTCGTCGAGCTGCGGAAACGCGCCCTCCACGGCGCTGACGATCTGCTCCTTCGTGAGCGGTCCGTTGACGGTGACGCTGCCCGTGCAGAGTCGACAGGGCGGCGGGCGCACGAGCGGCGCCGCGGGCACGTTGCCCGGCACCGTGAGCACGACGGGAGACGTGGGCGCCTCGCCGATGGAGAACACCCGCGGCTGCATCGGTTGCAGCGCGTCGTCGCGCACCGTCACGGTGGGGCGCATGCTCCCAGGACCGCCCTTGACACGCATGTAGAGGAGCGTGGCGAACAACACCACGACGACCCCCATTCCCGTGAGCAGCTTGGGGGATACGCCATGGGTCGACATGAGCGAGTCGTGGTGGATGGGCCGTGCGCGCCCGCTGACCGGCGGTGGCGTGCCCTGCGGGACCGCGGCCCCTGCTCCAGCCATGTGTGTCGCCTGCATGGCCGTCGCGGATGCGACCTTCTGGGACACCGGGACCGTCTGCTGCTGCGGCGGGGCCAGGCTGTGTGCGGCGTTGGGCACGGACGCCAGCGTTGCGTCGTTGCGGGGGTCCGCCTCGAGCGCCGCGGACAGCTCGTTCCAGAACTCACGTGCCGAGCGGGGACGTGCTCCCGGTTCGCGCGTGAGCGTGCGCGCGATCAGCTGGTTCACGCCGTGCGGGATCGCCGCGGCGACGCCTTGCTCCGCCGCGCGCTCGCTCGGGAGCGGGATCGGCGCGATCACGACCTCCTTCAACACCTGCGTGTAGGTCGCCTCCGGATCCTCCGCGGACCGCCAGAAGTACCGACCGGTGAGCGCGCGATAGACCATGAGCCCGAGCGCCCAGACGTCCGCCGCCGGCGTCACCTTGCCGCGGTCAGCCTGCTCGGGCGCCATCCAGAGCGGCGTGCCGATCACGCCGGTGCTTGCGCTGCCAGCCTCCAGCGCGAGCTTGGCGATCCCGAAGTCCAGCACCTTCACGTTCGTCTTCTCCGCGCCCGCCCGCTTCGCGGTGGCCAGGAACACGTTCTCTGGCTTCAGATCGCGATGGACGATCCCCTGATCGTGCGCGGCTGCCATGGCGTGGCATACCTGCTCGAAGATCTCGCGGACC
Organism: Myxococcales bacterium; assembly: GCA_025355005.1. Lineage (GTDB taxonomy): Bacteria > Myxococcota_A > Polyangia > Polyangiales > Polyangiaceae > JANXLV01. The sequence continues at coordinate 2,804 of JANXLV010000269.1, forward strand.
TCGGCTCGTGAGAGCGGACCGCGCTCCAGGCGCGCCGAGAGGTCCTCACCAGAGAGGAGCTCCATCACCAGGTACGGAGCGCCGCTCGCTTCGTCCACGCCCGCGCTGTGGATCTCCACGACGTGCTCGCTCTCGATGCGGGCGCCGATGCGCGCCTCTTGCAGGAATCGCCGGCGGGCATCGGCGCTCGCGGCGAGCTCGGGCCGCATCAGCTTGAGCGCGCGCTCCTTGCCCGTCGAGTCCTGGGACACGACGTATACGGCGCCCATCCCGCCCATCGCAAGGGGCCGCACGACACGGTAGTCCCCCGCGAAGACCGTGCCTTCACCGAGGACGCCAAACGACTCCGCCATGCGCTTCGAAGTATCGCACCTGGTGAGCCTGGAAGACCAGGAGTCTTCAGGGCAGCCGGATGTGCCATTTCTCGATCTGGTGCTAAAGGCGAGCCGATGATCCGTCTCGCCACCAGCTTCGCCGCCGCCACCATCGTCCTCCTTGGTCTTCCGGCGGTCGCGCACGCCGCCACGTTCACCGTCAACGCCACGGGCGCGGGCTATGACGGGGTCTGCGACGCCAACTGCACGCTGCGCGACGCGATCGACGTCGCCAACAAATCGCCCGGCGCGGACACCATTGTCCTTGGGCCGGCCGCGTACGGCGCGGTCCAGGACTGGTGCAACGGCGGCAAGCGGCTCGACTGCGGCTCGATGGTGATCACGGACGACGTCACGATCCAGGGTGCCGGTGCGTACATCACGAGCGTGCTCATTCCGGAGAACCTGATCGTCGCCTCGCGCATCTTCGAGGTGAACGGCGATTTCACGAAGCCGCGCGTCAAGGTCACGCTGACGAACCTCGCCGTTCGTCATGGCGGTGGAGCGCAGATCGCGGGCGGCGGCATGAGCATGCAGCACGCAGAGGTGACGCTCCGCAACGTGTCGTTCGACGGCAACGTCGGCTCCACCGGCGCCGCGCTCGCCGTGGGCAACGACTCGCTCCTCACGATGGAGCACTCCAGCATCATCAACAGCCACTCGTACAACGGCGGCGCCATCGACAACGCCGGGCAGACCGTTCGCCTCACCAACGTCACGCTGTCCAAGAACACCTCGGACAGCGCCATCGGCGGCGCGATCGTGAATACCAACGGCGCCGTGTTCCTGAACCACGTGACCGCGGTGCGCAACTTGCCGGGTACGCTGCACTCGGCCTCCGGTGCGAGCTCGTCGCAGGCTGTCTTCCAGATCAAGAACAGCGTCCTGGTCGCGACCGGTAACACGAACTGCACCGGCATGCAGTTCGCTGGCGGCGTCCACCTCTTCCAGGCGACCTACAGCGCCGAGTCAGGCGGCTCGTGCGGCTACGGCGTGGATCCCGCGGCCGCATCACACAACAAGTGGCAGATCCCCGCCGCCACGCTGGCGAACGCGTCACTGGTGTCTTCCACGTGGGAGACGCCGATCCCGTTCCACGCGCTGCCGGCGGGCAGCCCCGCAGTGGACGGCGCAGAGCCCGCCACCGCGGCGACCGACGACATTCGCCACAAGGCGCGCCCGGTCGACGGTAACGCCGATGGCTCCGCGCTGCCGGACATGGGTGCGCTGGAGGCCCAGCCCACGCAGACGATCGCGCCCCAGCCCCGCATCATTCCGCAGGTCCGCCTGACCAAGTAGCGTCATGACCGACCGGGAGGAGGAGAGGCTCGTCGGCGACGCGACCGACGAGGCGGCGCGGGCGAAGGCACAGGCGGAGCTCGACGCGATGGGGCCCGTGGATTTCAGGCCTCCATCGGTGAAGCGATGGAAGGTGGTGGTGGCGCTCCTGGTGCTCGTCGTGGGTGTCAGCGTGTACGCGTTCGTCAGGTGGCGTGCGGAGGAGAAGAGATCCGAGCGACTCCGCGCGCATCAGCGGGAGGGCTGCCCTTGCGGCTGCGATCGCTCTGCGAAGATGGCGGCCGATCTGCGCAACGCGCCTGACCAGGCTCCCGGGGCGATCGCGAAGGCGCTCGTGACGATCGGCGAGCGCGAGGACGTTGGCTACATCACGGAGCGGATGGTGCAGCATCGGCTGCGGCTCCTGGGGCTCGCAGAGGAGCTCGCGGTGGACACGAGCGAGACGCCGTCGCGTGTGAGCACGTCGCGGGATCGGTGCACGGGTGGGGCAGTCGAGGACGGAACGCTCCGCGTGTGCCCCGAGCTCGTCGTGCATGGCGAGCGCGTGGAGATCGTAGACGGACACGACAAGCTCATCGAGTCGTGCTTCCGGCTGTGGCTCGAGATCGAGAACGTGACCAGTGAAACGCGGACGCTCTCGCCGGCGGCGATCGACGGCGGCGCGGTGCATTTCCCGGTGAGCCGCTGGTACCGCGAGGGCGGGCGCGGGGAGCCCTGGGACGGTGTTGTCGGCGCGCGCGAGAAGGTGCGGGTGAACGTGATCGGGTACATCCCGGAGCATGTCGCGCCGGGCACGGTGGTCGACGCACGGATTTCGGTCGGGTCGGCGGTGCTCCACGCCCGCACGGAGGCCCGCGCGGTGATTCACCTGCGCGAGCGTTGAGTGAGCAGCGGCTCTCAGCACCCCCACCCTGCAATCTGCACGCTCGCCCACATCCGCTTGCCTGCGAAACACGGCGTGGTCCTCGGAAATGCCCTGAATTTCCCTGCCGTTTGCTCGGCATGGTGGGTGCTTGAGGCTCTCGGCATGAATAGGATTCACTTGGCCTTGGCGATGACTGCGGTGCTGGCGGTGGCTTGTACGGACACGGGAGATGACTGGGCGTCGGGCTCTGCGTCCGGATGGGGGAGCGGAGGCTACGGCGAGGGCGGCTACGATCCCGGCAGCTATGGCTGGACCGAGGCGGGCAGCGCGCCTCAGCCCGAGGACAATCCGTGCTGGTGGGAGAGCCCCGGCGCGTGCCCGGCCGATCCCGATGCGGGCGTGGCTCGGCCCGATGCGGCGGTCGCGGATGCAGGCGCTCCCGTCGACGCTCGCGTCGCCGACGATGACGCGAGCATCACCGACGACGACGCGAGCACCATCGACGACGATGCGAGTGTCATCGACGACGATGCAGGTGCGATCGACGACGACGCGGCTGCGATGGACGACGACGCCGGCGTTGACGCAGGTCAGGCCTGTCGCCGGGGCCGCCGACGCCGTGATGGTGGCTGCCGCTGAGGCGATCTGCTCGGGGCCCTTGCGGTTTTCCCTGGTCGCGGTAACTAATGGACCCCATGTCCGCGTCGCTCCTCCAGAATCACGTGCGCTTGCTGCGTTCGCGGTTCCATCGAGCCTCGCTGCTTCTGGTGTCGATGCTCGCCGCGGCGCTCGTGCTGCTCGCGTGTTCGGGCGATGCATTCGCGCGGGGCGCGCAGATCGGTGAGCCGCAGCGCCTCGAGATCGACGGCCAGGCCGACGCGTTCTTCTACCGCCCGCGCGGCGGCGGCGCACGGCCGGTGATCATGTACATCCACGGTCGCGGCGGAAACGCAGCGGAAGACTGCCGCAAGTGGGCCAAGGTCGCCACGGAGTTCGGCTGGGTCGTCTGCCCGCAAGGGCCCGAAGATCGCGGCTCTGGCGGGCGCGGCTGGGCGAACGGCGCGCCGCAGGGCAAGACCGTCATCGACGCGGCGCTCAACGCATTGCATGCAAAGTACAAGCATCGCGTCCGCACCCGGAACAACATCCTGATGGGCTTCTCGGAGGGCGCGTTCATTGCCCAGCAGGTCGGCCTGATGGACACGAAGACGTGGGGGCGCTGGCTCATCCTCGCCGCGAGCGACCAGTACTGGATGGGCGACACCAGCGCGACGCTGAAGGCCTCACACAAGAACCTCCACCGCGTGTTCCTGCTCACGGGTGAGAACGACGGCGTGAAGGACAACACCCTCGTCGTGCACGGCTTGCTCAAGGACAACAAGATCCCGGTGAAGATGAAGATCGTCCCCGGCATGGGCCACGAGGTCCCCGCGGACCGCATGGTCTCACTCTACAGACGCCCACTCGCGTGGCTCGCGGCCGCGCGTTGACGACGTAGAGCGCCGAGGTAGAGCGGATGTTCGCGCCCACACAGACACCTCGCGCGGAGCTCGCCGCCACGCTGCGCGCGCGTGGATTTGCCGTGCTCGGCGCCGCGGATGTGGCCGCGCTCGCGGGCGTCCTTGTGGGCGAGCTCGCGGCGCTGACTCCGTTCTGGAGCGACCTGCCCGAGGACACGCATCTTCGCGACGGTGGCCGCTACCGAAGGCGTCGTCACGGAAGCTTTGTTCTGGATCCCGGCGCGGACGTGGTGCGCCAGGTCCCGCATCGCCCGCACTATCAGCCGGTGGAGTACAACGCGCTCCACGGCGGCATCGAGCGATGGTTCGCCCCGCTTGACGCCGCGCTGGTCGAGTCGCCCGCGTGGCCCAGACTGCTGCTCGCGCTGGGCCATGTCGCGCAAGGGCTCCGCGGCACGCACCTCTTCTACGGAGAGGCGCATCCGTTCCGCATCGAGACCGAGGGAGGCATCGGCCGGCCGACGCCCGAAGGCGCGCACCGCGATGGCGTCGATCTGGTGTGCGTCATTCTCGTCATGCGTAGCGGGATCAAGGGCGGCGAGACGCGCGTGTTCGAGGCGGACGGTCCGTCGGGAACGCGCTTCACGTTGACGGAGCCGTGGAGCGCATTGCTGCTGGACGACGCGCGTGTGATCCACGAGACCACACCTATCCAGGCCACGGAGGCCTCCACGCTGGGCTTTCGCGACAGCCTAGTGATCACGCTTCGTACCGGGAATTTCCAGGGAAAATAGCCGCTCGCTTATCGCGCGGGGCCGACGGGCCGTATTCGATACCATGGCGAAGATGCGAACCTCTTCCATCGCTGGGTCGATTGACCGTACGAGGCTTCCTCGGTCGGGATCGCTCGAGCTCGTGCGGACCTTCGCGACGGAGTTTGCGCCTGCCAGGGTGCGATCGGTGGAGGTGCTGCGAAGCCCATCGCTCGACCGCCGCGCGGACCCCACGGGGAGAACGCATGTCTGGCTCGCGCTCGAGTACCTCCAGGTGACGGGGAGCTTCAAGGTGCGCGGCGCGCTGTTCGCGTTGGCGCGCGCAAAGCAAGCAGGCGTGCGTGACGTCGTCGCCGCGAGCGCAGGCAATCATGGCGCAGGCGTTTCCTACGCGGCGAACGTGCTGGGCATGCGCGCGACGGTCGTGGTCCCGAGCACCGCGCCCATGGTGAAGCGCGACAAGATCGCAGCGTATGGCGCGGAGCTCATCGTCTCCGCGGCCGAGCACTACGACGGCGCAGAGGCAGAGGCGAAGGCGCTCGCCGCGCGCACCGGCGCGAAGTTCCTCTCCGCATACGACGACGAGGACGTGGTCCTGGGTAACGGCGCGTCGCTCGGCTTCGAGATCGTGCGGTCCATGGGCGGGGTTCCGGATCGCGTGATCACGCCGTTCGGCGGCGGGGGCCTTGCCACCGGCATCTCGTGGGCGCTCGAGGACGAGTCGGACGCATCGGACGGTGATCGCCGCGTGTGGGGCGTGCAGTCAGAGGCGTCGCCGGCGATGGAGATGTCGCTCGCGCAGGACGCCGCGTTGGAGCTGCTCGTGCCTTCGGCCACGCTCGCGGAGGGCCTGGAGGGTGGCATCGCGAAGGACGCATTCGAGCGCGCGCGCGGCGTGGTCGCCGGAATAGTCGTGGTCTCCGAGGCGCAGATCGCGCTGGGTATGCGCTATGCGCAGAGCGAGATGGGCGCGACGATCGAGGGCAGCGCGGCCGTCGCACTGGCACCCGTGATCGCCGGTCTCCCCGATGCGATGCGCGGAGGCGATGTGGTTGTCGTGCTCACCGGCCAGAACGTCGATCTCGATCGCTTCGAAAAAATGGCCGTCTGAGCTGCTACGCTTCACGGATGCGACGAGCGTTCGTGTTCGGGGTGAGCGTCGTATCCCTCGTGGTCCTCGCGCAAGGCTGCGGCGGCAGCGACAGCGGTGGCGGCGGGGGCGGGGGCGGTGGCGGCGGTGATGGTGGTGGTGGCAACGGCGACGGTGGCGGCGTGGGCCCCGGCGGCGAGGGCGGCGTGGCTCCCGGAACCGACGGTGGCGGCACGAACCCGAACGTGGACGCGGGGCCAGGCCCGACCCTCAGCAACTGCCCCATCTTCCCGGCGAACGATCCATGGAACACGGACGTGTCGGGTGCGGGCGTGGATGCCACGTGGACCACGAATCTCTTTCAGTACTCCACGCTGAAGAAGACGCATCCGGACTTTGGCTCCGCGTTCGGCATCCCGTACAACGTGGTCGCGCAGGGTCAGGCCAAGCTGCCGATGACGTTCCAGGTGCCGACCGAGAGCGATCCGGGCCCGTATCCCTTCCCCGGCGCCACGACGAAGATCGAAGGCGGAACGCCCACCGCGTGCGCCGGTGACTGTCACGTGCTCACCCTGGAGCAGGGCACTTGCCTTCTCTACGAGGCCGGCAATTGCATGTACAATACAGGCACCAACGCCTGGGCCTGCTACTCGGGCGCAAAGTTCGACCTCAACAAGCTGCAGCCCGGACAGCGCCCCGCGACGTGGACAAGCGCGGACGCGGCGGGCCTCCCGATCTTCCCCGGCCTCGTCCGCTACGACGAGGTGGCCGCGGGAGAAGTGAAGCACGCCATCCGTTTCACGATGCACTGCACGCAGGACGGCTACGTGACGCCAGCCTCGCACCAGGCCGTGCCGGGCCAGTGCCCGAAGGGCATCACGCAAGCAAACCTGCGGGCGCAGTATCCACCGATGGGCCTGCGAATGCGCCTGAAGGGCCTCTACGACATCTCCGCGATGTCGGCGCAAGCGAAGGTCGTAGCGACAGCGATGAAGAAGTACGGCCTCATCCTCGCGGACAACGGCTCCGACTACTACTTCCAGGGCGATCCAAACCCAGGCTGGGACGACAACCAGCTGAACGATCTGAAGACGATCCCGGGCGACGCGTTCGAGGTGATAACGCTCCCCCCGATCAGCCACTGACCCTCAGCCCTCAGTTCGTAGGAGCCGGAAAACGCAGCACGCGCCCACGGGCCGGCTCGCCCTTGGCCTCGACGGTGATCAGCATGTCACCGCCGATGCGCCCGACCCACATCCCGGTGGGCACGGGCGGCGTGAGCACGACCCCGCGCATGGCCGATCGATCGAAGAGCATGACCGCGTCGACATCCCCCGTGTCCACGTCCTCTCCATCCACGTACACGCGCTCCCCCATCACGACGCCCGAGTAACTGGATGCGAAGTCATCCGCGAGCTCCACGGAGGACAGCTCCTGCAGTCCCGGCCATGCGTGCGTGCGGAGCTCGTCCGCCTCGACGATGTGCACGCGCGCCCCATCCGCCGAAAATCCCACCAGCCCAGCGGACACGCTCCCGTCATCCATCGCAGTCGCGATCGCGACGGGCGGGCCGTCCGTGAATCCGGCGACGCGCGCGAACGTTCCATCCTGGCCGCATGCGGCGAGGAGCAGCACGGCGTCGTCGTGCGGATGAACGTGGAGCTCGTGCGCCGCGGGGGGAGGGAAGGGCGCGCTCTTCACGGCTCCGATGAACGTGTGGGTCTCGGCATCGACGAGGACGATCGCCGTCTCCGTGCCGCTCTCCGCAGAGATCCACAGCCTCTTTCCCGAGCGATCGAACGTGATCGCATGCGCGATGAACTCCTCGCCCCAGAGGTCTGCGAGCGCAGTGCGGCTCTTCTCGCCGTCAGCGCCGAGCGTCACGACGACGCTCTTGCCCCCTACGGTGCCGGTGATCGCAGCGAGCTCGCCGCTCGTGGAGATGGCGATCCCGTGGACTCCCTTCTCGGCGCCGAGGTGTCCTGTCGGGGCTGGCCTCGCGGTCGGAAGCGCGAGGTCCGAAGGCAGCGCAAACGATCTTCCGTCGCGCATCGAGTCGCCGTCGAGTACGCGGCTCTCGAGCGTGCCCTTCGTGGAGGCGAACGCGAAGCGGGTGCCTGCCGGGTCCACGCAGATCCAGGGCCACGCCAGGTGCTTGTGAGCGACGTCGAACGCGCCGATCTCGGTGAACTGCATGGGGCCGCTTCTAGTCCCCGGCGCTGGCGGTTGCTACGCTGAACGGGTGCAACGCCGCTTCACCCTTCGTCTCTCGCTCGTCCTCCTCGCTGCGTGCGGAGGACAGAGGGCCGCGCCCGTCTCCGAGCCCGTCGTCGCCGTCACGATCCCGGCCCCACCAGATGCTGGCGTGAAGGCTCCCGCGCCGGAGCCCGTGGCGATCGCGAGCGCCGCGCCGTCCGCTTCCGCGGCGCCATCGGAGGAACACGACGAGCCGCACCAGGACCGACCTCAGCACAAGGGCGGCGGTCCATTCGATCGCGGAGCGGTGGCGCAGGCGCTCTCGGAGATCGATCCCTCCGTGTGCGCGACGCCAGGCGGTCCACGTGGCCGCGGTCACGTCACGATCACCTTCCATCCAAGCGGCAACGTTCAGTCGGCCCGCGTCGACCAACCATTCCTGAACACGAACAGCGGAGCCTGCGTGACGTCTCTCTACGCAAGCGTAACAATCCCCTGGTTTTCAGGCGGCCCCGTGACAGTCGGCAAATCGTTCGTGATGCCGTAGGAGGGCGTGGTATCACCGGCCCCCATGACAGATGACCCGAAGGTCGACAGCGCGCGGAAACCACCGCTCGTTCTCGGCATCGCGGGGGGATCAGGTTCGGGCAAGAGCACCATTGCCCGATCGATATTGGCCGCGCTCCCCAAGGGCAGCGGCGTGCTCCTGGAGCAAGACCACTACTACCGATCGCAGTCGCACCTCCCCGTGGAGGAGCGCGAGCGGACCAACTACGACCATCCAGACGCACTGGAGCTGGACCTCCTGTGTACGCACCTGGACGAGCTGCGCGCCGGTCGCGAGATCACCCGTCCCACGTACGATTTTCAGACCCACGATCGCAGCAAGGTGGGCCTGCCGATCGCCCCCGCGAACGTCATCGTCGTCGAAGGGATACTGGTCCTCGCCGACCCGCGCCTGCGCTCTCGCTTCGAGGTGAAGCTGTTCGTCGACACGGACTCCGACATCCGACTGATGCGCCGCATCCGTCGCGATCTGGAGCACCGCGGCCGCACGTTCATGCAGGTGCGGAAGCAATATTACGAGAGCGTGCGCCCGATGCACGTCGCCTTCGTCGAGCCGTCGAAGCGCTCCGCGGACATCATCATTCCGGAGGGCGGACAGAACCAGGTCGCGCTCGATTTTCTCCTCAGCTTCGTGCTCTCTCGCGCCTCGTAGCCCCGGCTGCCCGCGGGTCAGGCGGTGGGTCAGGCCGCGGGTCAGGCCGCGAGGCCCTGCGGAGGCGCCTGCTTCTTCGCCAGATAGTAGAGCCACGGTTCGCGTGAGCGGCGCGCCGCGTCCCTGTCCAGCTCGTCGCCGCCCGTGAGCGCGAACACGCGCACGTCTCCGAAGCCCGCGTCGTGCAGCTGCCGGATCTGTGCGTCCGCGCGAATGTGGTACGAGACGAGCCGGAAGCCGAACGCGCCATCACGCAGCATGGCGTGTGGCCGCGCGAACCACGTGGCGTATTCCGGGTTGTTCGCGCGGATGCGTGCGGTGGAGAGCACGTCCAGCAGCTTGCCCAGGCCGCGCCTCGTTCCCTCCAGGAGGTCGGGCGCGCGTCCCAGGTTGTGACTGGAGAAACAGAGCCACGCGCCCTCCCGCGACACGCGATGGATCTCCGCCAGCACGCGCAGCCGGTCTTCGTGGCTCACGCAGTCGAGGCCGTTGTGCGAGAAGAGCACCAGATCGAACTGCCTGTCCGCGAAGCCCACGAGGTCGCGCGCGTCACCTTGCGCGATCGCATAAGGCTCATGCGCGAAGCGGCGGCGACACGCGGTCACCATCTCGGGCACGTAGTCGACACCAACGTATCGCATGACGCGCGGCCCGAAATACCGCGTGGTGCGCCCACCGCCCACGCCCAGGTCGAGCATCGTCGCCGTGCCGAGCTCTGGCGCGAGCAGCTGAGCGATCGTGGCCTCTGGTGGCTGGAGAGTGTCCGCGTGCACGTAGAAGTCCACGGTGCGCGGGTCCGCGAACGTGCGCTGGTTCGACTGATCGGGCGAAAGGAACATGTCACTGTGGTGGGCCGGACCACGCCCGCGGGCAAATGACCAAACCTGACGCCTGCGCGCGCGTTCGCCGCAAAATGAAAGCTCCTGACGCATGGCCCGCATGAGCGGCATGCAGGGCGCGCCGCCCATAGGTTTCACGCATGTGGAAGACCACGATGCGTCTCTTGCCGCTCCAGCTCGTCGCGCGTGGCGGAGAGGCGACGCTGCCGCTCTTCCTGGCCGCGTGGTTCGGCGGCAGCCGCGAGACGGATCTCTACTTCTTTGCGCTTGCGGTGTTCAAGGTCGCCGGCTCGCTGGTGTTTGCGGTGTTCCAGGACTCCGCGCTCGTACCGATCCTGGCCGAGCTACAGCCCGACGCGCGCGAGAGTCGGAGGGCGCTGATGGGCTCGCTCCTGGGCCACACGCTCCTCTACGGCGGCGCGCTCAGCGCTGCGATCTTCAGCGCGTTCGCGGCCGTTTGCTACGCGCGCTTTCAGGGCTCGGACCTCGTGCTGTCGCTCGCGCTCTCGGCGCCGCTGTCTCTCTTGCTCGTGATGACCGCGCTGCGCACGCTCTTCACGGTCTTCCTGAACGCTGACGGTCGCTTCTCCGCATCGCCGATCGCGAGCGCGCTGTCGGTGGTCGTGACCGTGCTCGCGCTCGTCTCCGGCCATCGCGTCGGCGTGCTGATCGTGCCGTTCGGACTGCTTGCGGGAGAGGCCGTGGCTGCGTTCACGCTATGGCGGGCGTTCGGTCGTACGCCGCGACCCACGCTCCATCGCTCGGCTGCTCTCGTTCGCTTCGCGCGGCTCGCGACCTCGGAGATCCTGGGCGGCGCCATCGCGCGCATGAGCCCGCTCACGGACCAGGTCGCCGCGAGCCTCGTGGGCGTCGTTGGCGGCGGTACGTTGCTCGCGTACTCGGGCGACGTGGCCATGGCGCCAACATCGCTCCTCGCCGCCGCGCTCTTTCCGGTGATGCTCACCCAGGTCTCCAGAGAGGTCGCCGCGCGCGACCTGGTCTCCGCCCGCGCATCGATGAATCGAGCGCTATTCACGTCGATCGGTCTCCTCGCGGTGGCCGCGCTCGCGCTCGCCCTCTCCGCACGACCGCTGCTCTCGTTGATCTACGGGCGCGGCGCGATGGATGAGCGCGCGCTCTCCGTGATGACGGGCGTCTTCCCGTATCAAGCGCTCGCGCTCGTTCCGTTCGGCGCCGTTCTCATCCTGTCTCGCGCCCACGTGGCGCTCCAGAACAGCGCCATCCTGCCGCGGATCGGCGTGCTCGCTGCCGTCACGAACCTCGCGTTCGACGTGGTCCTTGGTAGAGCCATGGGGCTTCCGGGCATCGCTCTCGCCACCGCGCTCACGCACGCGGTCGTCGCGATGGTGCTCTTCGCTTCGCTCGATCGTGCCGTCCGTTTGCGCATGGTTCCCGCTACCTGACGCATCGCCTGTTCGCTGGGCGCTTTCTTGCTACGCTCCGCAGATGGCTCCGCGTCGCCCGCGCACGCTCGTTCTTCTGTCTGCGCTGACGCTCATGGGCTGCGGCGGCGGTCTCTCCGCGCAGAGTCCGTCCACGTCGCCCGCGGAGCTGCGCCAGAACACGGTCAGCGTGCGCGTCGCCACGCCCGAGAAGATCGCCGCCGTCTATCACGGCATCGCGGAGCGCTTGAAGCTGAAGGGCAAGAGCGACCTGGCCGAGTTCTTCGAGGGACAGACCAGCGGTGAGTTCGGCAGCGGCTTCCTCATCAAGCGCAACGGGCGCATGCTCGTCGTCACGAATCGCCACGTGGTCGACTTCGCGGACGAGGCCGAGGTCGCCGTCGACGGCTCCGACGAGGCCTTCCCGGTGCAGGTCCTCTACGCAGACCGCGTCTACGATCTCGCGGTGCTCGGGTTCGGCGTGCAGCACCCCACGGGCGTGACCGGCCTCAAGCTCGCGCGCTCCAAGATCCACGATCTGGAGGGCGTCGTGGCCACGGGCTATCCGGGGCTCGGCGGTCAGCCCAGCTACCAGGCGACGAAGGGTCAGGTCTCCAACGAACGCTTCACCATGCAGTCGCGCGGGCAGACGCTCACGTACATCCAGCACACCGCGCCGATCGATCCCGGATCGTCCGGTGGACCGCTCACGGGCGAAGGCGGCGTTGTCGTTGGCGTGAACACCATGAAGGCGAACGGTCGCGACAACGTGTATCTCGCCGTTCCGTCCGAAGCGATCGAGGCAGTGCTCAAGCGCGCGGATGCCGTGATCGCAGGCCGCAAGAACAAGGAGTGGCTGATCGCCGGCCTCTCCGACTCGTGCGGAAGACTGGTCGCAGGGCTGCGGCGCGACGGAGAGCCGTCGATCGAGATCTACGATCTCATCACCAACGACGCGGTCGCGGAGCGCGGGTTCGAGAGCACCGATCCGCTCATGAAGACGGACAAGGAGCTATCCGATCTCTTCTACGAGAACCCGACGACCACGCTGCGCATCGGCGTCACCATGCGCCTCTGGAAGGAAGCGCACGGAAAAGAAGGCCTCCCCGTGGAGTGCATGGACGCGCCGCAGGATCCAGAGAGCGACTCCGTACGCCTCCAGGTGAAGTTCGAGCACGCCACGCGCGACACGTACTGGCGCTTCGAGCAGGGCTACTGGAAGCTCTCCGGGTTCGACAAGATGACAAGCACCGCGCCGCCGTCCAAGCCGGCGAAGCCGCCCTCGAAGAAGCGATGACGCTCCATCGCTCATCCGCTCTCCTCGCGCTCGCGTGTTGCGTCGTCGCGACCCCGGCCTGCGACGCGCTTCTGGGCGCGGACTTCGATCACGGGTCGGCGTCGAACGGTGATCTCCCAGACGGCGCGGCAGGTGCAAACGCGGACGGAGCGGCGAACGGGAATGGTGGCGAGGGCGGCAACGGGACAAAAGAAGGCGGCCCGGGCTCTCTTGACGCATCTGGCTCCGGAGCTGACGGCGCCGCGGATGCGCGCGCGGGTGACGGAAGCGGCGGCACGGCGGAGACACCGGCCGACGTGCTCACGAGCGCCACGCTTGCGCTCTGGCTCGACGCTGACAAGGGCGTCCTCACGATCGGCGGAAGCAAGCAGGTGACGTCGTGGGCCGATCAATCTGGCAACCACCACGACGGTGCGCCGTTCGGCGCCGGCGGCGGCGACCTCCAGGTGAACGCCACCCAGCTGAACGGGCATGCGGCGGTGCAGATCAACGGTGACGCGGTCAGCATCGGCGACGTGGCGCCAGTGGTCTTGGCCACGCAGGACTTCTACGTCGGCGTGGTGGCCGAGTACACGGTTCTCGGAATGAACGACCGCTTCTTCGTCTCGCGCTTCGACGGCTTTCCGCGCGGGTTCGGGCTCTTCGCCGGAACGCAGAACGGCTCCACGGTCGCGGGCTCGTTCGATCCCAGCGGCGGTGTGATTGAGCCCTCTTCCGTGACCGGCACCGCGGACGGCAAGTACCGCGTCTACGCCATCCGTCGCACCGCCGGCTCGATGGGCAAGGCCAAGCTCGACATCCGCGTGAACGGAGTCTCCACCAGCGTCCTTGTGCCGTACCCCACGCTGGGCGGTCAGGCCGGGCGCCCGCTGATGTTCGGAGGCTCGCAGCAGCTCTCGTCCACGGGCTCCGGCTTCATGATCGGCGCCTTCGCCGAGATCGCGATGGCCGTCGGCACCGTGAGTGACGCCGACATCCAGCGAATCGAAGCCGGCTGGAAGACCAAGTACGCGCTCCCGTAGACGACCTACGGAGAGGGGTTACTTCTTGGTGACGCGTACGGCGGTTCCGTAGGCCAGGACCTCGGTCGCGCCTTGTACGAACTCGGTGGCGTCGTAGCGCATCGCGATCACGGCGTGCGCGCCGAGGTCTCGTGCGTGCCTCATCATCAACAGGTAGGCCTCCTGGCGTGCGGCGTCGCAGACGTCCACGTACTCCTTGATGTTGCCGCCTGCGAGGCCCTTGAACGCGCCCACGATGCCCTGGCCGATCGACGTGGCGCGCACGACGATGCCTCGCACGATGCCCAGGTACTCCGTGATCTCGTGGCCTGCAAGGTCGGGCCCCGTGGTGACGATGACGAGCGCCGCCTCGGGATGTGCGCCGCGGAAGGGACCTTCTTGATGTTGTTCGCTCACGTCTTCCTCATCACTTCTGCGCGGTCATGCTTCCGAGCGCGTCGTAGGCGGCGTACTTGAATGTCTCGCCAAGGGTCGGGTAGTTGAAGACCATCTCGATCAGCGTGTCGACCGTGCCGTTCAGAATGATCACCGTCTGGCCGATGTGCACCAGCTCGCTCGCACGGTCCCCGATGATGTGGCAACCGAGCAGCTTGCGGCTCCCGCGATCGAAGACGAGCTTGATGACGCCGTCCTTGTCTCCGATGATCTTGCCGCGTGCGTTGTCGCGGTAGAGCGCGCGTCCCACGACGTAATCGACCTTCTTCGTCTCGCACTCTTCCTCGGACAGGCCCACGGAGCTCACCTCCGGGATCGTGTAGATGCCGTACGGAAGCAGCGTGGACATGTGGTCCTTGTACGTGAGGCCGAACGCATGACACACGGCCACGCGCCCTTGCTCCATGGACGTGGACGCGAGCGCAGGGAAGCCGATGACGTCGCCCGCGGCGTAGATGTTTGGCACCTTCGTCCTGTAGTTCTGGTCAGTGACGACGTAGCCGCGCTTGTCGACCTCCACGCCGATCGCCTCGATGCCGAGGTCCTTCGTGCGACCGGTGCGACCCGACGCCACGAGCAGGCGCTCGGAGTCGAGCTCCCTGCCGCTCTCCAGCGTGCACACGATGCCGCGGCCTTCGACGCGCTTTGCGCCGAGCGGCTTCTCCTTCAAGAGGATGTCGATGCCGAGCGCCTTCATCGCGTCCGACAGGCGGGCGCCCATCTCGAGATCCAGGAATGGCAGCAGCCTGTCGCGTCCCTCGACGAGGGTCACCTTGACGCCCATCGCCGCGAACATGGTCGCGTACTCGCAGCCAATGACGCCGCCGCCGAGCACCGTCATGCTCGCGGGCATCTTGTCCATCTTCAGGATCTCGTCGGAGTCGTCGACGCCCGGATCGTCGAACGGGATCGTGGGCGGGTGGAATGGCGCGGAGCCCGTGGCGATCAGGAAGACCTCCGCCGTCACCCGGAGGGTGGCGCCGTTGCGCACCTCGATCTCCGCCGTGTGCGCGTCCAAGAGCTTCGCCATGCCGCGAATGCACGTGACGTGGTGCCGCTCGAAGTTCCAGCGGAAGCGCTCCACCTCGCTCTCGACGACCGCGTCCTTCCGCGAGAGCAGCCGCGGCGCGGCGAGCTTCGGGTCCACGTTCACGCTCACGCCGTACAGCTCGTTCTGACGATAGCCAGATAGAAACAGGGCTGTCTCGCGCAGCGTCTTCGACGGCAGCGTGCCCGTGTGCACGGCGGCGCCTCCTGGCGCGGGCTCGCGCTCGACGATGGCGACCTTCTTCTTGAAGTAGGCGGCTTGCACCGCGCCCTTCTCTCCCGCCGGCCCCGCCCCGAGCACCACAAGATCGTAGTCGTACTTTGCCACTCTACTTGCCGACGTCACTTACCAGGCTTCGCGCCTTCGGGCTTCGGGATCTCGAGCTCCACATCGACCGGAGTGTCGGCGCCGCCCCACGGCGGGAACGTGAGGCTGCTGAATGCGTGCACAATACATCGACCCGGCGGCGTCCCGTCGTACGGCGCGGGCACGGTGGCGCCCTTCGAGTGTCCGTTGCGGCCGAGCATCACGGAGATGGTGACCTTGCCCCAGGGCCCCGCGGGCTTGCCGGTGTCGTCGGTCGCGAGGCCGCAGTTGGCCTTCACCTGCCGGACCGCGCGGTTCAGCACGATGTCCGTGTGCTCCTTGTCGTACTGATCGGAGCGACGCGTGGGCGGCGAGGCGACAGGCGGTGCGCTGCTGCCGCTGTTCGTGGTGGCCGCGCCGCTGGCACCCGAGACCGAGCCGCTGGAACCCGAGCCACTGGAACCTGAGCTGGTGTCGGAGCCTCCAGAGCCGCTGCCGCTGCTACCGGAGCCGCTGCTGCTGCCGGAGCTGCCGCTGCCGCTGCCAGTGTTACGCGCCTTCTGATCGTCCGCGGTGGCGCCTTCCCATTTCTCCGTCGCGCCGTCGTCCTTGGCTTCCTTGGAGGATGGGTCGTTCGTCTTCTTTTGACCACCACCGCAAGCGATGACAAGGCCGCCGATACAGACGAGCGAGGCGAGATCGAGGGTTCTCATGAAGGGGATTGTGCCACTCCAGGCGCGAGGAATGAAGTCTCACGTTGATCCGGAAGGTATCGTCGACGGCGCATTCGCTTCGCGACGAGCGCTACAGGCCCTCGATCTTGTAGTCCTTCAGCTTGTAGAGCAGCGCCCGGTGGCTGATTTCAAGCAGCTCCGCGGCTCTCGTGCGGTTGCCCTTCGTCTTCGTCAGCGCTCTGCGGATGAGGATCTCCTCTATCGCAGCGACGGTCTTCTTGATCGACGTCTCGCCCGTCGCGAGCTTCGCTTGTACTGGATCCAGCGCCTCCCGCAGGCGCTCGGGGAGGTCGCGTACGTCGATGATGTCTCCCTCGGCCAGCACCATGGCTCGCTCGACCGTGTTCTCCAGCTCGCGTACGTTGCCCGGCCAGCTGTACTCGAGGAGCACCTTCCGCGCGTCGTGCGTGAGCCCGCGGATCTGGGTGCCCAGGCGCACGTTGTTTCGCACCAGGAAATGGTCCAGCAAGATGCCGATGTCCTCGCGGCGCTCCCGCAGCGGCGGGATGATCAGCTGCAGGACGTTGATGCGATAGAAGAGATCCTCGCGGAAGCGGCCCGCCTTCGTCTCGGCCGTGAGATCGCGATGCGTGGCCGTGATGATGCGGACGTTGATCTTCACGTCCTTCGTGTCGCCCAGCCTGCGGATGGTCTCCTCCTGCAGGACGCGCAGGAGCTTCACCTGCAGGTTCAGCGGTAGCTCGCCGATCTCGTCCAGGAAGAGCGTGCCGTTGTCCGCCTCCTCGAAGAGACCGCGACGATCCGCGTGCGCATCCGTGAACGCGCCCTTCTTGTGGCCGAACAGCTCGCTCTCGAGCAGGTTCTCCGGGATCGCGCCGCAGTTGATCGCCACGAACGGCTGGCCCTTGCGGTTGCCGCGCGCGTGGATGGCGCGCGCGACGAGCTCCTTGCCCACGCCGCTCTCGCCCAGCACCAGCACGGTGGTGCGAAAGTCCGCGACCTTCGCGATGGTGCGGAAGATCTCCGTCATCTGCGGGCTCTTCGCGATGATGGACTCGAACTGGCTGTCCTTCTGGATCTGCTCCTTCAGCGCGCGGTTCTCTCGACGTAGCGACTCGCGCTCCTCCGCCTTCCGCAGCGCCAGCACGATCTCGTCCGGCTTGAACGGCTTCGACACGTAGTCGTACGCGCCCGCCTTCATCGCTTCGAGCGCAAGGTCGACGTTGCCGAACGCGCTCATCACGATGACGGTCGCCGGGTGCTGCTTCGCCTTCAACATGGCCAGCAGATCGAGCCCGCCCATCTTCGGCATGCGCACGTCCGTGAGGATCACGTCGGGCCCGAACGTGTCCACCATGCCCAGCGCAGTCTCACCGCTGTCGGCCGTCTCGACCTCGTAGCCGTGCTTGCGGAGCAGCGTGCGGAGCACGAGGCGGATGTTCTCTTCGTCGTCTACGACCAGGATGCGGCGCATGGGGTACGCAAATATTGCTATGCCATCTCAGCCAAAAAACCAAGACCCGAAGCCATCACCAAATCAAATCGGCAAAATGTGCGAACCTCCGCGTGGGGCGTCGCTCCCGTCTACCGGCTGTTTCCGGCGATGGAGCTTGGATAAGCCGCGCGTGGTTTGTAAGGATCCGGATTCGTGACCGCTTCGACCACCACGCACGACCCCGCAAAGGACACGCACGGCGGTCTCGCCAAGCTCGCGCTCGGTGCACTCGGGGTGGTGTACGGAGACATCGGGACGTCGCCGCTCTACGCGGTGGAGCAATGCTTCTCCAAGAAGTATGGCCTGGAGCCGGACGAGGCGAACGTCCTCGGCATCATGTCGCTGATCTTCTGGGCGCTCATCCTGGTGGTCGTCGTGAAGTACCTCTCCTTCATCATGAAGGCGGACAACAAGGGCGAAGGCGGGATCCTCGCGCTCTTGATGCCGCGGTCGCCAGCGAAGGCGCGCACGCCGCGCTACATCGTGCTCGTGATGCTGGGGCTCTTCGGCGCCGCGCTCCTCTACGGTGACGGCATGATCACGCCGGCCATCAGCGTGCTCAGCGCCGTCGAGGGCCTCGAGGGGCCGAACAAGGGGTTCCATCCATTCATCATCCCGATCACCGTCGCGATCCTGGTCGCGCTCTTCCTGGTGCAGAAGCGCGGCACCGCCGGCATAGGCGCGGTGTTCGGCCCGGCGATGCTGCTGTGGTTCGTGGTGATCGCCGCCATCGCGATCCCGTGGATCGCGCGCGCGCCGCGGGTGCTCACGGCGATCTATCCAGGGCATGCAGTGCATTTCATCGTGCTGCACGGCATGAGCGGCTTCCTCGTGCTCGGCGCAGTGGTCCTCTGCATCACCGGCGGCGAGGCGCTCTACGCGGACATGGGGCACTTCGGAAAGCGCCCGATCCGGATCGCGTGGTACGCGCTGGTCTTGCCATCGCTCCTCGTCAACTACTTCGGTCAGGGCGCGCTCATCCTGGCGTCGAACGGCCACCCGCCGGAGAAGCCGTTCTACGGGCTGGTGGACGGCTGGGTGACCTATCCGCTCGTTGCGCTCGCCACCGTGGCGACCGTCGTCGCGTCGCAGGCGCTCATCAGCGGCGCATATTCGCTGACGCAGCAGGCGGTGCAGCTCGGCTACTGTCCGCGCGTGACGATCGTCCACACCTCGGGGGAGGCGGCGGGACAGATCTACGTGCCGGAGGTCAACAACGCGCTCATGGTCGCGTGCGTCGCGCTGGTGCTCTCGTTCAAGGAGTCCGGCAACCTCGCCGCGGCGTACGGCATCGCAGTCACGGGCACCATGAGCATCACGTCGCTGCTCTTCTACGTGGTGGCGACGCACACTTTCGGGTGGCCGAAGCCAGTGGCGTTCGCGCTGACCTCGCTGTTCCTCGTGTTCGATCTGACCTTCTTTGCGGCCAACGTGGTGAAGATCTCCGAGGGCGGCTGGTTCCCGCTCGCGGTCGCGGCCGCGGTCTTCACGATCATGACCACATGGAAGCGCGGACGTCGCGCGCTGGCGGTCGTGATCGCAGAGGCCACGCTGCCGCTCGAGATGTTCCTGACGGACGTCGAGATGACGAAGCCGCACCGCGTGAAGGGCACTGCCGTCTTCATGACGTCGAACCCCGACGGCGCGCCGCCCGTCATGCTGCACCACCTGAAGCACAACAAGGTCCTGCACGAGCAGATCCTCCTGCTCTCCATCGTCACGTCGAACGAACCAGAGGTGGGGTACGCGCAGCGGCTCTCCCGCGTGCATGATCTGGGGCAAGGCTTCTTCCAGATCACCGCCGAGTACGGCTTCATGCAGACGCCCAACGTCGAGGAGATCATGCGCGCGTGCGGAGACGCCGGCATCAAGTGCGAGGCAAACGAGACCAGCTTCTTCCTGGGCCGCGAGACGCTCATCATCACGGACAAGAAGGGCATGTCGCGCTGGCGCAAGGTGCTCTTCACATTCCTCTCCAAGAACGCACGACCTGCGAACGCGTTCTTCCGCATTCCGCCGAACCGCGTCGTCGAGCTCGGCACGCAGATCGAGTTCTGAGCCTCACATGATGTTCGGCATCGACACGCTCACGCAGGAATCGCCGCTCGTGCGGTGGCTCGTGGGCAAGCGGGTGGGCGTGCTCGCGCATCCGGCGTCCGTCGATCGGGGCCTCACACATCTGGGCGACAAGCTCGCGCGGCTCGGCATCCGCCCCACCGTGTACTTCGGTCCCGAGCATGGCTTCGGCGGCGAGGCGCAGGACATGATCGGCGTGTCCGACGCGCGCACGGCCGACGGTATTCCGATCCGCTCGCTGTACGGCGAGGACGAGGCCGATCTCGTTCCGAAGGACGACGACCTTCGCGCATTGGATGTACTCCTCATGGATCTCGCGGACGTGGGCTCGCGCTACTACACGTTCGTGTGGACGTGCCTGCTCGCGCTGCGAAAGGCCGCTGCGCTCCGCGTGCCTGTCGTCCTGCTCGACCGCGCGAACCCTCTCGGTCGTGCGATCGAAGGTCGGGTGCTCAAGCCGAAGTACCGGTCGTTCGTGGGCCTGGAGCCCATTCCGATCCGTCACGGCATGACCGTCGGTGAGATCGTGGCGCTGTTTGCTGCGCGCGAGAAGATCTCCGTGGACCTGTTCTCCGTCGTCCCTTGCGATGGCTTGCTCGGCGACGCAGAGGCGCCCGCGTGGGACCGGCCGTTCGTAGTTCCGTCGCCGAACATGCCCGCGTACGAGACCGCGCTCGTTTACCCGGGCGGCTGTCTGCTGGAGGGAACGAACC
>JANXLV010000059.1 GCA_025355005.1 Myxococcales bacterium
GCGCCGATTCGCAACGGCTACGTCATGGCGATCGACTCGCACGAGATCGGCCTCTGCGCCGTGCAGATGGGCGCAGGGCGGACGCGTGCGGATCAGGCCGTGGACCACGCGGTTGGCATCGACATCGTGAAGAAGCCGGGCGCGCGCGTGGGCGACGGCGAATACGTGGCGTTCCTGCGAACGCGAACGAAGGCGCAGGCGGACGCGGTCTACGATCGCGTGCAGAATGCATTCAAGATGGGCGAGGAGCAGATCGAGCCGCTGCCGCTGGTGATCGACCGCATCACGGGGTGAGAACGACCTCGACCGCGACCTGCGTTGTCCTTACTTCAAGCGCGCTCCCGCCGGCACATCCCCCGGCACTGTCGCCAGCGTCAGCGCCTCGCTCGGCCCCGTCGCCAGCAGCATCCCGTGCGAGACGATGCCCTTGCCGAAATCTCGCGGCGCCAGGTTCGCGACGACGACCACACGCTTGCCCACCAGCACCTCCGGCGGCGAGAACGTGAGCGCGAGCCCCGCGATGATCGTGCGCGGTGTTGCCTCGCCCAGATCGACGGTCAGCTTCAGCAGCTTGTCCTTCTTCGGCACTTTTTCCGCGGTGGCAACGATGCCCACGCGCAGATCCACGGACTCGAATCGCGCGTAGTCGATCTCGGGCGCGACGCCGGTGACAGCTGCTTCCGTTCCTCCTGCTGCCGGCGCCGCCTGCCCTCTCTCCTTCAGTGTGTCGGGCGGCGCGACGGTCTTGGACGGCGGGTTCTGCCTTGGTTCGTTCTCGGGCGGCGGCTGGAGCTTCGCGAGCAGCACGGCGACCTGGTCCTTGTCGTACGTCGGAAACAGAGGCGTGCCTGGAGCGAGCGCCTCACCGCCCGCGCGCGGTGCGAACTTCGTCGGGAAGAGATCCTCACCGACCTTCGGCCCGATGGGCGGAAGGCCGAGCTGCGCGCGCATCTCGTCGCTCTTCTTCGGCATCGCGGGCCAGATCATGACGGAGAGCGCGCGGAGCACCTCCAGCAGCGCCGCGAGCGTCGTGTGCAGGCGCGCCGTGTCGTTGTTCTTTGCGAGCGCCCACGGAGCCGCACGATCCACGTACGTGTTCGCGAGCGACGACAGCGCCATCGTTGCTTCCAGCGCGCGGTGGGGCGCGATCTCTTCCCACGCCGTCCGCGCGGTGCCGACCTCCAGCGCGAAGCCCTTCTCGAGCTCCTCTTCGAGCGGCGTCTTCTCGCCGAATTTGGGCGTCTTCCCCTCGGTGAATTTCACGCAGAGACCGAGCGTGCGTGCCAGCAGGTTGCCCAGGTTCTTGCCGAGGTCAGCGTTGTAGCGCTCGAGCATTGCCGCGTGATCGAAGTCACCGTCCAGGCCGAACGAGATCGCGCGAAGTAGCTGGTAGCGCAGCGTGTCCGCGCCGAGCTCCTCTGCGAGGCGGATCGGATCGACCGCGTTGCGCAGCGACTTGCTCATCTTGTGACCGTCGATGGTGAGGAAGCCGTGCGCGAAGACCACGTCTGGCAGCTGAATATCCGTGTATCCTGCAGCCATCAAGAACGCGGGCCAGAAGACCGCGTGGAACCGGAGGATGTCCTTGCCCATGAGGTGCACGACCTTCCCGTCCGGCGCCCAGAACCGCGCGAGCTCCGCCGAGCCGAGCGCGCTGCGATAGTTCGAGAGCGCATCGAACCACACGTACATGACGTGCTTCGGATTGCTGGGAACGGGAATGCCCCAGGTGAAGCTGGTGCGCGAGCACGACAGATCATCGAGGCCCCCGTTGACGAACGAGAGCACCTCGTTGCGCCGCGACTCGGGCTGGATGAACTGCGGATGCGAAGCGTAGAACTCCAGCAGGCGGTCCTGGTACTTCGAGAGCTTGAAGAAGTACGTCTGCTCCTTCACGCGTTCGACGGCCTTCTTGTGGAGCGGGCACATGTTGCCCGGCTGCTCGAGCTCCTTCTCGGTCTTGTACGATTCGCAGCCGACGCAGTACCAGGCCTCGTAATCGCCGAGGTAGAGATCGCCGGTAGCCTCGATCTTCTTCCAGAGCTCCTTCACGAAGGCCTCGTGGTCCGAATCGGTGGTGCGGATGAAGCGATCAGTGACGACGTCGAGCTTGGGCCATGCCTCGCGGAAGCGCTCGCTGATGCGATCGCAGAACGCCTTGGGGTCCATCTTCTCGTCGGCCGCCACGCGCTCGATCTTCTGCCCGTGCTCATCCGTGC
The DNA here is from genome assembly GCA_025355005.1 of Myxococcales bacterium. GTDB lineage: Bacteria > Myxococcota_A > Polyangia > Polyangiales > Polyangiaceae > JANXLV01. The sequence continues at coordinate 2,220 of JANXLV010000059.1, forward strand.
CGGTGAGAAAATACGTCTCCTCGCCGATCACCTGGTGAAAGCGGCGCAGCGCATCGCAGATCACGGTGGTGTACGCGGTACCGAGATGCGGCACGTCGTTCACGTAGTAGATGGGCGTGGTGACGTAGAAGCGCTTCGCCATGATGGGCGCTAGTTATCGCACGCGCGCCCGCTTTTCCACGACGGAAACGGTCAGGCTGTTTGCTCGCGCGGACCGCGAGGGGCCGACGGCGACGAGCGACGGATGCGCGGTGCACGTGCCAGCGCGCGGCGAATGGGCGAGAGCAGCAGCGCGTCGATGGCCACGCGCGACTCCCGCGATGGCGGACCGTCGTAGGGACCGCGGAGCTCCCCCTGCACGGGCGACACGAAGACGACCTCGGCGCCTTGCTGCTTCACCGCAAGCGCGGAGAAGAGCATCGCGGATGCGCCGCCCACCTCGTGGAACGTGGAGCTGCGCCACTCCAGCGGCATCAGCAGATCAAACGACCTGTCGTTCACCTCACCTCCACCAGAGCGGACGACGAGGCTCGTCCCGTCGAGCAACACGCGTTCGCCGCGAAGGCCCGACGCAAGCACGCGCGCGGAAGAGCGTGGCGAGATCTGCTCGCAGTAGCGCACGACCTCGAGCGCGTCGTCGGCGTCCAGCGACGCGGACTCAGACAGGACCTCGAAGCCAGCGTCCGACATGGGCGAGCCCGCGCGCTTCACCTGCTCGATCGCGTTCATGCTCGCGCCGACCAGCCGCACGCGCACGCAGCGCACCTCGCGCGTGGTGGTGAACGCGAGCATCGCGTCCTTGCCGATGAGCCACGACACGCCGAAGGGGATGCCCCACTCGCAGAGCAAGACCGCGGACACGTCGTCCTCGCGGTATAGGCCGCGCGGCGTCGCAACGAGCGACGCGAGCACGCGCGAGCGCCGACGTCCGAGCGCGGACCACACGAGAACGCCTACGGACAGCGCGCCTGCGATCACCCGCAACGGCATGAACGGCACGGTCATCGCGATCACGAACAGCAGCGCCGCAGCAAACAGCTTCGGGGCCGGGTGCGGATGAACCGCGACGGTCCCCAGCGGCCAACGCCTGATGAGGGTGTGCTTCTTATCTCCAAGAACGCGAGCCAAGGGGGTACTCAAATTCGTAGCACCCGCCGCACGCTGGGCCCACCGGGAGCCGGAAGTTAGGTGGGAGACCCGCGCCAATCGTCACGCGTCATTTGATGTTCGCGTCGTTCGGGTTCGGGTCGTCGGCGTCGGGCGTGCCATCACCGTCCACGTCACGCACGGGTGCCTTGAGCCCCGAAACCACGGGCGCTCCGCCCTTGAAGGCCGACGCGAAGAAACCCGACGCGGTGGCCTGGACCTCGCGGTAGGACGTCTTCACCTGATACTGGGCAAGATCACGGAACGGCGGAGCAGTGGGGTCCTTCGCGTTGAACGGGATCTCGTATCGGCGCGTCGCCTTCGAGTTGAAGAGATCGTAGCCGTGGCCGGCTGGGCTCACCTGGGCAAGGACGGCGGTCACTCCAGGGACCGGGGTGTCGTGGATACCCGTGGCGTCGGGTGCGACCTGCGCGAACGGAATGCGCTGCGGGTTGTTGTCGAGGTTCTTGATGTCGAAGATGCCGGCGTTCGAGCCGACGTTGGGTGTGGCCATGCCGAAGCCGGCCGCGCGGGCGAGCGCCTCGTTGGATTCGTTGGAGACGAGCTCGTCGTAGAGCACCTCGATCTGGAGGACGTTGCGCGGCTTCGTGGGCGCGCCCGCGAGCTTGTGCGGGTCCGTCACGATGTGCGACGCGTAGATGATCGGGTCGCCCGCCTCGATGATGGTCTGCGCAATGCCGACGAACGGATGCGACTCGTCGAAGCGGTCGCCGACGAACCCGAAGTTGATGGCCCCCGCTGCGGCGAGCTGGATGTTGATGATGGGGCCGTGCGCGCCGACCTCGGGCAGGATGCCGCCGCCCGCGACGTTCAGCACCCATGCGCGCGCGTTCGGCTCGATCGCGGCTGCGACCGCGCCCTGGATCCCGCCGAGCGAGTCTCCGAGGTAGCCGACCTTGTCCGGGTCCACCTTGGCCGTGACGCCGTTCCACGCGATGGGCGAGAGATCGGGATCGCTCCGCAAGAGGCGAATCACCTGCGCAGTGTCGAGCTCCGCCTGACGCATCTGATCGCGCAGCGAGCCCATGTTCTTCAG